>JBDKJC010000001.1:0-38846 GCA_039796815.1 Cyanobacteriota bacterium
CTTCTATAAAATCGCTCAATCATGGCAACTGAAGAAATCAAAATTCGCGTCGATCTTGAGACAGCTAAAGCTTTTAACTCTATTCCCACTTCAGAGCGTCAGAAATTAGAACTTTTACTAAATCTTAAATTGAAAGAATCTTTAAGTAATAGCGATTCTCTCTTGAAAATTATGGATGAAATTAGTCAGGAAGCTATAAATAAAGGACTAACTCCAGAAATTCTTCAATCTCTACTTGAGGATGAGTAATCTTTACGTTTTCGATACTAACGTTTTAGTAAGTGCTTTGTTATTTACTAATTCTTCACCGAGAAAAGCTTTTGAACTAGCTTTAGACATTGGCAAAATACTGATCTCCAAAGAGACAGTAGATGAACTAAATCAGGTATTAAGTCGCCCTAAATTTGAAAGATATATTTCACAGCCAAAGCGAGAACGTTTTTTAGTTGATTTTGTCCAAAAATCCGAGTTAATAGAAATTCAAGAAAAAATAGACGAATGTCGCGATCCAAAAGATAATAAGTTTTTGGAATTGGCTATTAATGGTAAGGCGACGGCAATAATTAGCGGAGATAAGGATTTGTTGATTTTACATCCATTTCGGTGTATTCCTATTGTCACAGTTAGTCAATTTCTTGATTCTTAAAAATTTTCTTGACAAATTCTGACCAAAACTTGACTTCAACTCCAGAAAAGCTACACAATTTTAAAAAAGCGTTTAAAAGCGATGAAAAATAACTCTGGAGATCTAGCTTGGTATTTTATTTTCTTCAATAGCCTTGCAGCTATTGGAATCCTGGTATTTAGCCCTAGTCAAGCTTTAGCTCAAGTTATCCTAGATAATACTTTGGGTGATGAAAGCTCGGTAGTTAATACTAGAGATGCCACCAGTGAGAGCATAGATGGTGGTGCAATCAGAGGACAAAATCTCTTTCACAGTTTTCAAGAGTTTAATGTTGGTGAAGATAGAGGGGTTTATTTTGCTAATCCTGAAGCGGTAACTAATATCTTTTCTCGCGTTACAGGTAATGATGTTTCAGATATCTTAGGAACTTTAGGTGTCGATGGTGCAGCTAATTTATTTCTGATTAATCCCAATGGGATTATCTTTGGTGAAGGTTCGAGTTTAGATGTACAGGGTTCTTTTGCTGCCACTACTGCCGATGGAATAGAGTTTGGCGAACAAGGATTTTTTAGTGCTAGTGATCCTCAAGCACCACAATTACTAACGATTAATCCTTCTGCTTATTTATTTAATCAGGTTGCGCCTGGGGCGATAGTTAATAATTCTACAGCAGCAAATTCTAATGAGCTTTTTTCTTCAGGCTTAAGTTTACAACCAGGAAAAAACTTATCTCTTATCGGTGGAGATATCAATTTAAATGGTGGAATAATAAACGCAATTGAAGGAAAAGTGGAGCTTGGGGGATTATCAGCAGCAGGAAAAATTGAGATCAGCGAAAATAGTAGTTTAACATTTCCTGATGGCGTAGCTAGAAGTGATGTATCTCTGAGTAATCAGGCATCTGTCAATGTACCTGGTGATGGGGGAAGTATTGATGTCAATGCCAGAAATTTGAATTTATCAGGAACAAGTGGTCTTTTTACTGGCATTATTGGCGATTTTAGCGGAGAAGGAACAGTTGGAGGCGATATTAATATTAAGGCTACGAATGAAATTAGAGCTAGTCAAGAAAGTACAATCGGAAGCCGAGTTTTTGAAAATTCTATCGGTGATGGTGGAAATATTAACATTCAGACAGGTTCTTTGATTTTAACTGAAGGAAGTCCAGTTACTGCTAGCACCGAGGGGAATGGAAATGCTGGTAATGTAACAATTAATGCTAGTGATACTATCTCTATTGATGGATTTGGCAATGAGGGAATTGCTAGTGGAGTTTTCAGCAACGTCAGTTCAGAAAATGCAGTAGGTAATGCAGGAGAAATTAAAATTACTACTGATGATTTAACTATTACTAATGGAGGAGTGGTTAATTCTGTTACCTTTGGGGAAGGCAATGCAGGGAAAGTTATCATTAATGCTACCGATTCTATTTTGATCGATGGAGAAGTTGAAGATCCATTGTTTAATAATGGTATTTTTAGTGGAATAAATAGCAAAGCTAAAGGTAATTCAGGTGGCATTAAGATCAGTACCGATAATTTAACTGTTACCAATGGAGGTCGAATAAATGCAGGAACTTTTGGACAGGGAGATCCAGGAAAAATTACCATTAATGCTTCTGATTTTGTTTACCTTGATGGTGGTCGTATTGAGAACCTAGTACAACAAACAGCTAAAGGTAATTCAGGCGGAATTGCGCTTACTACCGATAATTTAACTGTTATTAATGGGGGGGAAATTAATGCTAGTACTTTTGGAGAAGGAGATGCAGGGAAAGTGACCATTAACGCTTCTGATTCTATTTCCCTTGATGATGGTGGTATTGGTAGCGAAATAGTTAACACAGCAAAAGGTAATTCAGGGGGAATTGAAATTACTACTGCTAACTTGTCTGTAGCTAATGGAAGTCTAATAAGTGCTACGACCCAAGGTAGTGGAAATGCAGGAAAAGTTACTATTAATGCTTCTGATTCTGTTTTTATAGTAGACAGTGGTAGTGGTATTGGTAGCTTGGTAGAACAAACAGCAAAAGGTAATTCTGGTGGGATTGAGATTACTACTGCTAATCTATCTCTGGCTAATGGAAGTCTAATCGATGCTAGTACCTTGGGTGAGGGAAATGCAGGGAAAATAACTATTAATGCTACTGATTTCGTTTCTCTTGATGGATTTAATAGTGTTGTCTTTAGCGAAGTAGATGATACAGCTAAAGGTAATTCAGGTGGAATTGAGATTGCTACTGCTAATTTGTCGCTAACTAATGGAGGAAGCATCAATTCTAATAGTTCTGGTAGCGGAAGTTCAGGCAAAATCTCGATTAACGCTGCTGATACTATTGTCGTAAATGGCAGCAGTATTTTCAATGCAATAAATGGAGAAGCAAACAGTAGTTCTCAAGGAATTGAGATTAAAACTACAAAATTATCTCTGATTAACGCAGGCTCAATTGATAGCAAAACCTTGGGGCAGGGGAACGCAGGCAATATTAATATACAAGCGCAGTCCCTTTCTTTAGAAGATGGAGGAGTAATAAATAGCAGTACATCTGGTCAAGGTAATGCAGGAAAAATAACTATTGATGTGGATGATGCAGTCACTATTACTGGTGTAAATAAAGATGTATCTGATTCTAGTCAAATTACCACAGAGACTTTTGGAGAAGGAGATGGTGGAAATATACAAATTAAGGCTCAGTCGCTTTTTTTGGGAAGTGGGGGAGCAATAAATAGTAGTACTTCTGATCAGGGTAATGGAGGCGATATTACCATTGATATTGATGATCGCATCACTTTAAATGGTGAAAGTAAAAATAACTTTAGTAGTGGTATTATCGCTAGTAGTTTTCTTCCTAGTATTTTCTTGGAAATAGGAAATGGGGGAACTATTAAGGTTAATGCAAGATCGCTATTGTTGGAAAATGGGGCAAACATTAGCAGCTTTAGTAGTCTTTCTTTTGCAAAATCAGGAGATATTACCATTGATGTAGATGATAGCATTATCTTAAGTGGAGAAAACAAAGATGGAGATGTAAGTACAATTAGCAATGATACGTTTGCAATACAAGAAGATGCGAATGATATTAGGATTAGAGCGCGATCGCTTTCTTTAGCCAATGGAGCAGAAATTAGTAGTAGTAGCGACGTGATTGGATTCGCAAATGCAGGCAATATTACTATTGATGTTGATGATAGCGTCATTTTAAATGGTATAAGTCAAGATGGATCTCCTAGTAGAATTGCCACTGATGCTTCTGGAGGCAACATAGGAGGCGATATTAGGATTCAAGCGCGATCGCTCTCTTTAGAAAATGGAGCAGAAATTAGTAGTAAGCTTGACAGTGAATTAATAGATTCAGAGTCGGCAAGCGGTGAAGGTGGTAACATTAACCTACAAATTAACGATAATATAATCCTTCGCAACAGTGATATTTCTACTCAAGCTATTGACAGTGCTAATGGAGGCAATATTAATATAACTGCTGATGGAGTCATTGCTTTTGATGATAGTGATATCTTTGCTTTCACAGCAGATGGAAAAGGTGGAAATATTAACTTAAATACTCCTGCTTACTTTGCTGAAAACTTTACTCTTAATTCTTTAACTGCTAATCCTGATTTTCTTGACAATAATTCTCGCGCCGATCTCAATGCCACAGGTGCAGTATCAGGTGCAGTTAACATTCCCGATGTCAGTTTTATTCAAAACGGCTTAACTAATTTACCTGATAACTCGATTAATACCAATGAATTAGTGGCTAATAGTTGCGTTTCTCCTGTGGGAAATAGACAAGAGGGCAAATTTGTTATTACAGGTAAAGGTGGTTTACCTGCTCGTCCTGGAAATGGCGATATCTCAGATTTTTCAACAGGAGAAGTACGTAGTGTGCCTAGTAATAAAACTGGTTGGCAAAGAGGAGAACCCATTGTTGAACCTCAAGGGTTATATCATTTGGCTAACGGTAAGTTGGTATTAAGTCGGGAATGTAATAAATAAAGCTTTCCCCCTGCACCCTGACTTTCAGATGTATGATTTTAACAATTAGCTTGTTTGATACATCAAATCTAAAAAACATAAACTTGAAAGCTGCTCTCTGCACCCCTGCTGTCAACTTAGATCTGTCCGAAAATTGAATGTTTGTTTTTTTCTGCAAAGCAAAATGTCCAAAGATGTCAAAACTCTGTCCCATAATTACTCAAATCTTGGCATAAATCCTACTTTTAATTGCTAGGTATGATTTGTATTCTGTAAGTAAATCAAATAAATACAGATTTTTGTTTATAACGATGAGTAAAATCAACAAACAAAAAATGGTTCAGGCTCTACAAAATTTTTGGAGTAGCACTTTTTTAACTAGCTGCTTACTCTGTTTATTTCTAGGAGTAGCCAATACAGCCATTGCAGAATACAAAAAACCGCCAGGTACTCATAACGATGCTCCCAAGGAAGAGTCTACCACTATGACTGGCATTAGAGGTAAAGGTAGTTGTAGCGAACAAGCAATAACTAGGTTCACGGCTTTAGCTCCCTATAGCCACTCAGGGCAAAGTGCTAATAGTCATCCTACCTTTGCTTGGCATATCCCCGATCCTGAATCTTATCCCGTTTTCTTTCGACTTTACGAATATGATGCTACCCAAAGAAACGGTAAAGGCAAAACCATTGCCAAAAAAACACTATCGAGTACTTCAGGGATTATGACTTATGTTTTGCCATCAGATTCCCCCGGGTTAACAGCGGGTCAAAAATATATTTGGCAAGCGATTTTAGTTTGCAATCCTAATAGTCCTTCAGAGTCTCTAGTAACAGGAGCAAGAATAAATATCGTCAACCCACCTTCGGGAATTATAACTCAGTCAAATAATACTAGCGAAGCCAATCCCGCTGCCAAAGCCGATATTTATGCTCAGGCTGGTTTATGGTACGATGCTTTAGCTGAAGTGGTGAGCATACCGAATCAAGCTGTTACTACCAAGTTAATTAGGCAGCTTGCAGCACTTGAAGGACAAAATTACGCTAATGAATTAGAAAAGATTATCAAAGCTTCAATTGTAAGCGGTAATTAAAGAGGGTATTAGAGCCAAGTGCGGTGTCTTGAGGCAAGTTTATTTCTGATGAAACAGTATAACTGTAGCGACCCGAAATGATAAATGCTTCGACCCGCAATAACGTCGTTTTTGAGACCACAATAAATGACACTATAAATGGCTCAAACCCACATTATTTAACAATAGACCCAGATTATTCTGACACTAGCCCGAAATAACCCCCTTCGACCCACATTAAGTATCAACAGGCTTTCTTACAGAGGAATACCGATTTTGAGAATTTGATCTCTCATGTCTTGTATTTTTTCTGGAGGAAGTTGATTGTAAAGAAACGAACGTACATCGGCAGGTTTGACATTAAGTAACCTGGCAATGGATCTAACGTTGTACCCATGTCGAATTAAATTAGGTTCAAGGTCATCTAACCCAATAGCCAAAACGGTTTCCATAAATTCAGTAGTAATCGGTTTAAGCCCCACCTGATAAGCTTCATTCATCGCCAAGGTAAGATATTGCTCGATCTGTAATGGTGTAGATAATCGTTGACTCAAAAAGTTAATAGTTTCCGATTCTAAAATGTCCGTAGGTTGAACCTTTTCTTTGGTTGCTTGAGTCAAAAGCCAATTAATATACTCGGATTGATTTCCTCGAATACCCTCTAGGGCGAAAGCCTGAGTGCGACCGCCAATTTCTTCCAATGTCGGTCTCCTCAAATCATTTTTTAGCTTGGGATGTCCTGCCAAGATGACACTTAACCTTTCTCCATTACTGCGTACCAGTTCAATTAACTTTTTGAGGCTAACCAAAGTGGTACTATGCAATCCGTGAGCATCATCCACAAACAAAGCGACAGGAGAACGAGCCTTTTTAATCAGTTCGAGAAGCAAACGCTCTCTTTTTTCTGAATTAGAAGGAACTTTGGTTAGTTTCGCTAATGGCTTGACTAAGTAATGAGCAATAGCTTTTTTAGCTTCAATGGCATTCTTAAAGGTCAATTCTTCAAAGGGGTCTGGATCGACAAAAGAACGAACGGGAAAGGGAATAACATTCTCTGCAACCACTGGTAACTCGACTTTACCAATGGCAGAAGCAGGAAGAGATAACTGAGCAGCTATGTGTTCGATGCGGTCGGCTCTCTTTTGAGTATTGGTTTTCTTGAAACTGCGATAACTATTAATGGGTATGGGTTTGCCGATAGGTGCGTAAGGGCCATAACGATGCTCTTGATATTCCACATACAGTTCACTATCAAATAGTCCCCACCACAAAATTACTTTTTCTCCTGCTAAATCTGGTTCAACTTCATAAGCTACCCCATCTATAGTAATTCGCGCATCTAAACCTACTTTGCGCTTTTCAGGTTCTCGGGCAAAAGTACAAATGTTTTAGGTAACGATTGACAGTTGTTTTTTTTAGTAACTCAGGTGGGGCTTGAAGATGACCATTATCTGTATTGATGCCATGTTCTTCTAACAATCTAATTGCCTGTACTGTAGACAGATGGCGACCTTGATTATTGCTAGTTCTAACTTTTAAGGCAGCAATTATCTCGCAATAGCGTAATAAGTCTTGTTTGGGCATAACCCGCGTTTGCCCATAATCAGTTCGGCGCACCGAATGAGGTAAAGTGTGGTGGCGTAAGTTACGATAAACTGTCTCAGGAGAAACCCCATATAGTTCGGCGGTATCTTTAATTAACGTCCGTCTTTGGGGACTGCGCTTGGGCCATCTTTCTAATCTTTGGCGCAGTTCAATAATGGTTTCTAGAGGAATACTGGTTTTTCTCATATTCCTCTAGTGGTGGCTTTTCGATTTGGATAATTGATTTCTCTCTAGCCAATAGTAAAGAGTTGACGGAGCGCAATCGACCAACTTAGCAATCGAACGTTTGCTAATTCCCTTATCTAGATACATCATTATTTCTGGTTTTCTGGGGTCTAGTTTGAGCTTGGCTGACTGTCTGCCCTTGGGTCTTCCCAGAGGCTGTCCTGACGCTTTTCTTTTAGCTAAAGCTTCCTTGGTTCTCATGGAGATTAGTTCCCGTTCTATTTCTGCTGCTAATCCCAGCACTGTAGCGGTAATGCGACTGGGTAAATTATCATCGAGAACCATCTGTTGCTTGGCGATGTGAACTGTTAGTTCTCGCTGCATACAGCATTCAAGGATTTCTAGTACCTGTAGGGTGGAGCGGGCCATACGGCTAATTTCTGCAAAGACAATTAAATCTCCTGCTATCGCAGTCTGAGTGAGCAATTGTCCTAGTTCGCGGTCGAGCCTCTAAGCTTAGCGTTTGATGCAGTTACAGTTGAGCCATCAATTGTATAACCAATAGACCATCTCTCTTCTGGAGAACCTGGCATAAAATAGTCTGTGCGTAAATCTTCGCCCAAATTAAAGCCATCAAGATCTGCTATTATTCCAATTCGATTCCTAGCATTGGTTCCGTAAAAATTATTTGGTTTGAAAGTAGTTGAACCAAAAGATCCCGATGAATTGATTCCTAATTCTAAGTAAGTGCCACCCAAAAATATTTCATCATTGACTGTCGCGCTTCGAGGACTGCTGAGTGAGGATCTTTCAATTGATTGCTCTTTTCCCTTTAGCAATACAGTCGTACTGTCATCTTCATTTTGTAGTTTTTTAAGTTCTTCAGGTTCTATCTTTTGGTCCAAGGTCAAAGCTGCAAAGATTGCTCCTTCATCCCCAGGAGTATCGGCTTGATTAATTCTCTGGTCTAGATAATGACCGATTTCTTCTAAAATTACCCCAGTTACTTTATCAATATCGCTGCGTTCTAAAAATTCTTCAGCCAGAAAAATCTGATTATTTGACTGGGAATACCCACCCCTGGCACCGAGGCTCGCTTCGGCAACTAACTCAAATTCAATTTTTGCTTCGCCATTGATGATGCTTGATATTTCTTGTCGCGCTTGGTTTAAATTGTTGGCTTTACCGAAAGCCTGGTCAATGGTTACTGCCAAACTGTCACTAGTTTGTAATTTTTGTAAGGAAGCGATCGCCTGTTTTAATCCCAGATAAAATATCCCTTGAGCATTGTTTTTGACCGTGTTAGGCTCGGGTTTAGCTGTATTGCTATTTGCTTCTTGTTTCCAATCGTCATTTTCAATTGCCGTATCACCGATAGATGCACCAGTCAGCTCGTCTTCAGTTTTAAAGACTTTAAGTTCCTTATTCGGGATAAAATAGGAAATAGTTGGCGGAAACAGAGAATTATCCTGATAGTCTTCCCCAGACGACAGTTCTATCCCTAGATTGTCTATATTTGGTAGGGTATTCCCCAAAGATTCCGCTTCTACCAAATTATCTAGGTCAAACAGGGGTAAAGCTAGAAACTGCTCTTGCTCAATAATTAGGGGATTATTCTCTGTATTTTCCATTGTGGCGCTGGGATATCTTACTGAAATATTGAATTTAAAGGATTAAACGCACAAATAGCCGAACTTTTCAAAAATCTCCGAGAAAAGTTCGACTGACTAATTTATGTAAGAAAATAGCTACTATCTAGGCAACAGCAAGTTCTCTTTTTTTACTATTTTTAGGCTCTCGCTCTTGCTGAAGTTTACCAACTACTTCTGTATAAATATCTAGATCTTGTTGCCAGTTAGTGATAGCTGAATTTAGTTTTGGTAGAACTTGTTCTAATTCCAAAGCACTTAAATCATAGTTAAAATTACCGCTAAATAACACGATGGGAGCTTGAGCGGAATCGGGTAATTTCAATCCAGCTTCATTAATACTAAGACTTAGCTGTTTATCTTCGTAATCAAAGACTAAATTCAATCCCGCTTTCACTGGCTTGGTGCCGCAGTTTTGCCATTCTCCAGGTTGAATAAAGTTATCGATTAAATAATTGTTTTCCTCTACCGTAGTATTTGTACAGGTGGTGTAACCTCTAAAGTTAATCCCTACCGCTTGATACTCGATTGTACGGAGAATTTCACTATAGCGGTTAGCTATTTGAGGAATTTCGGCATTCTTAATATCTCTGCGATCGCTAGCTAAACGCTATATCTAGTTCAAGAATTGATAGTCTCTCTCAAGTTCTAGATCTTTGCTTTTAGCTACTTTTATGGCAACGCGGATGCAGTTTGATTGCTAATAAGTAATTACGAGAAAAAGGATTACTCAAAGGGCATAAGCGACAACGCACCGATTCTACACATATTTTGGCAGCAATTCGCCCCCTTAATCGACTAGAAACTTTTGGGAACAAACTTCATTGGACTATTGAGATAGCAAATTAGTACTTTTTGTATTAGATTCAGATCCAAAGTCGAGGGAAATAATCCTCGAATTACATCCCTTCCTAGATCTACTAATCCCCTCAACAGAGTCAGTGATGATTGCATCTTCTCTATAACCCAAGGCGTATTGCTTTGGGCCATATCAATCCCCTGCTGTTTATTAGGAATATTATTATTACCACTGGGGGTTGATATGGCTTCAGTCGGAGAACCAATGCCATATTGAGTCGCCATCATAATTTGATGTAGGCGTTTCTCTGACTGGCGTTGTCGCTGCCGTTCCTCTTTAAGAATGCGCTGCTGCTGTCGATATTTTAAGACCTCGCGAGCAAAGATAAGTTCTTCAACTGCCAAGCTGTAATAAAGAATTTGTTGACCACTACTGCCTCTTTTACAAGATTTAGTTTTTAATCCCAGCTTGTTGAGTAACATTCCCAAAATCCAAGTAGGACTTGATTTTGTCGGAATCCAAAAACCTAAGACAGCTTGAATCTCTTGACGATACTTGCCAACTACTTCCGCCAACTTAATCACATCGGGATCGCTAACTGTGTACTCTTCACCCTCAAATAAACGCTCTAGGATTTGAGTAATGCCTAAAGAATGCCAAATAAACCATTGAGCGCAGAAATGTTGTCTATCGGGTAAGAAAGGCAGGTTATCTAATTCCCACAGATCTTTGTCCATAACTAGCTTCGGCGGGATGGGAGTTCTTTGTTTGGTTTTGGGGTCTACTCTTTCCCCAGTCGGGGGAGACAGAACAGCTTCTAAAGTAATCAGTTGACTTAAGTAAGCCCCCTTACTATCCCGTTTGACTAAATCCTCGTTTATCTCAATTCCGTAGCTATCTTCAATTCTAAATCGCTCCATCGCGTACTTTTCTTCAGGAGTAAGATAGGGCTTATTCTTCAGTTGTAAATACTGTCTTTTGTCGATTGGCTGGGCGACAGTTACCTGCTTGATCTGGTGTTCGTTGACTTTCTGGGTGGCTGACTTAATTTGTGTTTTAGCCTCATCGTCAGTATCAGTTTCTACTACTGTTATCTGATAGCCCATTCTTGCCAGTAGCCGATGGAGATGGTCGCGTAAATTATTTAGCGAGCGATTGGATTGAGCTTCTATCTGACAGTAAAGTTCAAATGCCCAGTTGAGAATGGGGATATTTTTACCAGTATTGGGATCGATATTTAAAGCAAAATTGTTAAAGTCGCTTATCTGCCACTTCTTATCTCTGATAACTTGGGCATTAGTATCTTTGTAGCCAAAACTAGGCTTCGGGGCTACCCAAATATGGAGAGGTACGGCGTGGCGGTAACGGTGGAGGGCTTGAAGACAGTCCGTAGCTGTCAAAGCCACTGCGTTAAAGAAGCCATAGACTTCATCAAAATGGTTTCCTTGAATATCCACCCCCGTACAAAGACTGGGAGATGCCAGGAGAACATCAACATTTTTTACTGCCTCAGAGATGTTGTTAATAAAGTGTTGATTCTCTTCACTACCACTATTGTCAGAATGAATCGACCAGATTACTTTTGAGTCACTTTTATCCTCCGAGTCAGTAACAAATTTATCGCTTAAAACCTGCTCAATCTTCTCAATCGTACTTTTTGAGTCAGATACTGCCATAACCTTTTTACCCTGACTGATAGCAGTAGTAAGCTGGGCTAACTGAGCAGTATAGTCTTTACCCTCGTAATAAAACACTTCACGACTGGAGTGCTGGTAGTTATTTTGGATAATTAAAGGAGTTTCCCCCTCTTGACGCATAGACAGGAAGAAATCGACAGTATAGTCATCGAGGTGGGCATCGGCAATAATTACCTGACGGGCTTTTTTAATAAAGTATTGGAGTTTAGAGATAATGTCCTGACGATGTAGTTTGCAGGTAGTAGCTATGAGAATGTGTCTTAGTACCTGACGGGCTTCATCAATAAAAATACAGTCATAGTTATTGCCTTCAGTTTTGAGTTTATGAAAACTATCGACGGTAATCGATAAAGCAGCTTCTCGCTCCATTTTGCCTGAGATCACGTCTGAATACATAGTTGTGTTCAGTTTGTTCGGCTGGGAAAGTTCCCGCAAGAGAGCGATACGGTGTCCGATGACCAGAAAACGTTCGTTTCTGTGAGCGATACGGTGTTCTTTGACCAGGGTAGTTTTCCCTGTAGCCATTTCCGATTTGATAGCGATTAGCCCAGGGCGGTCTAGATCAATTTCAACCGCATCGGTTAGATACTCAGTACAAATTGTATGAGGAGGAGCGTATCTAATTAATTCTTCATCGTTAGGATTGGCGAACCATTTGTACTCTTCAATTGGATGAGCGTTAGTAATGATACGGCATAACTCTTGGGCTGCACTGTCTCCTCGTGCGCTCAGGAAGTCATCTACTCCTTTCTCCTGTCCTGGCAACAGGGCTACCTTACAGATAGCTCCAGTGGCTTCAATCGCTTTACCAGTGGCGAGAGTAGCCTTATAAACTGCCTCGCGAGTTGACTGTTTCTGGTCGTAGTCAAAGAGGATGATAAAGGTACGTCCCGCCCCAGCCAGGTGCATGAGGTCGTGGTGCAGCTTCTGCTCTGGGTCTGTTTCTTTGGAGTTGCGACCGCTCCAGATGCCAGGGAGGGAGATAGCAGCATAACCTTGAGAGAGGACTGCCCCAGCTTTTTTCTCCCCTTCAGTGAGGATGATGGGAATCTCAGGATGATTCTTGACCCACTCCCAGAAGTTAACGGGATGTTTCCTAGCAGTCAGACGCAGAGCTAGGGGAGAGTGATAGAGTTTAACACCGTAACGAGATGCTATTTCCCTCCAGAGGTGAAGGGGGACGCGATAATAAGTAACTCGGTTAGAAGCTGGTTTGGGAGGAGATTCATACTTGATCGGTTTTCCATTGCCGTCGGTACGGGGAAAGTCTGGTTTAAAACGACCCCAGACCATGACTTCGATCCAATTGGTGTCAGGATCTAGTCCGACAAAATACCAGCCTCCATGTTCGAGATGCTGATACTTTCTTAGTACACTGTCGCGCACTCTACCGTCATTACGACGGTTCTCTGGAGTCAGAGCGTATAAGAGTCGCTCGTGAGGTTCGTATCCAGCCAGAGAGATTATGTTTTCTCGAATTAACTGCTCGTCAACCGAGCTTGCTCGCCATTCTTCATGATGGTGCTTGTCAAGCAGGATCGCTCGTGAGGTTTCGCGGTGGGAATTATCGCCTCTATAGGTCACGGTTCTATTTTCAATTACAAAGTTTGCAAAAGATGAAGTGATGAACCGTATTTGATGTACCTTGTGCTAACCTGTTCTATAATATGAACAAGCACAAGGAACTGTTACGCCCAAGTCGTCTATCCTTAACAGGAAAAACGCTCTTATTGCGCAAACGGATTGTGTTTTAAATCAAAAGTCAAAATCCCCTAGATCCCGACAATCGATTCCCAACAACAATTGGATAAATATAATGACTAATTGTGGGAATTCACTTCGCTTTATACTCCATCGCACCTGATCTAAGCCGTCAAACTTTACAGGTGTGATGTGATGTATAGGCAAGAGAACTCGAAAAAGCTGTTACATTTCTCTCATCCTAAATCACTTCAGTTCTTGGATAGATTATCTAACATAAACGGGTAAATAGCTTACTTTCTTGCTATTTCTTAAAAGGTCTTAATCATTCTCTAGCACAATCGTGCTAGAGAAATTTGTTATTTAGAGATATTTTTCGGTGCGGGGGTCTGTTTGATGGGGGTGTCGTTAAACACCGATTTCTTGACAGGTGATAGCATTGACAGGGCTGAGACGGCTCCCCTTACCTGTTCTGGATTGACCTCTAAGTATTTTTGTAGTTCTTGTAGACTCTTGTGACCGCTGACTTCTTGTATTATGCGCAGCGGAATTCCTTCATTGCTCATCAAGGTTAACGCAGTTCTCCTAAAACTGTGGGTACTTACTCCTTGGACTCCTACTTTATTACAAGCTTTGCGTAAAACTCTACTAGCTGAATCAGGACATAGATGTCCCGTTTGCCCTACCCCTGGAAAAAAGAACCAAGTTCGGGGGGATGGATAATAGTTAAGCAGCATTAACCTTAAATCTTCGATTACGGGTATACAGCGCGTGGCTAATTTGCCTTTGGTGTTTCCCTTACGGAAGATAATTTCGGGTCGGACTTGTCCCAAACGGTAGTAGACATCGGTAGTTCTGAGGGTGACGCATTCGTTGATGCGACAGGCGGTGTAGAGGCAAATGGCGAAGATGGCGCGATCGCGATCTGAATTGAGTCCTTCGTAGAATACGAGGTTAATTTCATCGGTAGTGAGTATTTTTGCCTTTCCATGCCGATCTACCTTCATCCTTCTCGCGCTAGTTGACTCAATAAAACTATCCTATCGGAGTTGGTGACAATCGCGGTCAAGACCTTGGAAAAAGCAATATTCTCTGACTTTGTTTTAATCGTTGTCTTTTCGTTAGTATGTTGTGACTATCTGTGTTGTGCGAAGCGCAAAGGTAAGCGGAAGCCAACTACCTTAATAACTCAAACCTCCTCTATCAATTTGACGACTGGAGTGCGATCGCTCAATCTGCTGTTTCAAATGACGAGCAGAGTCACAAATTATTCTCTTATCTTCATTCGTCAAATTAAACTGACTGGCTTTAATAATTCCCCCACTGTCTCGACCATCTATTGCTTGCATTAGCAGCTCGTCACGGGATTTATGAGTAATAACAATCTTCTGCTCTTGCTGCTCGATACGATAGGATTTGCCTTGATAATAACGTCCATTTGCCCCTTCAGTTCCTTGCTCGGCCACAATATAGCTAGCCGCAGCAAAGAGCGCATACACATCTTTTAATCGCTCTACTCGCGCACGAATCTGCGGGTTGGAGAAATCTTTTTCTAATTGCCTCATCTGTTTAGTTGATTTCTCTTCGTCCCAAGCAAAATAAGCTCTGGCTTGTTGTTGCCATCGTTGGAAATCAGGCAAAACATATTTTAGTTGGCTTTCGGTATGATAAATTTCCGAACGGGTTCTCTCGATCTCTAATTGCTTATCTTCAATTACATCGGCACTAACTCCAAAAGGATTAAATAAAGAGCGAGGGTTGCCTAATTTTTCTAGTTCTAGCTTTTGTAATTTCAGTTGCTTGTCTAGTTGGGTTTTTTCTTGATTTAATCGCTCAATTTGTTGATGTTTGCTTTGACCATAATGACCATTAGGTTTATTTGGACTGTCTTTTTGCCATTGCGATAGGCGATTAAGTAAATTAACTAATTCTGCATCGTCTAAGTGATTTAGCTGGTTAGTCGGTTCAGGTTCGGTTTTGGTTGTTTGTTGCCGATTTAACTCTTGGCTTTTCTCTTGATTTTTTGGCGGCTCTGAAGACTGTGCTAACTCATGGGCATTTTCGTTTTTTCGGCTCAGTTGAATAGTTACCCCTAAATCAATAGCATTCTTGGTATAGACTAAAAATTCCTGTTTAGCTCGACTTGCTGCTACATAAAAACTTTCTCTACCAATCGTTTTGCTCTTGGCACTCGCTGCTGAATAGATACAATAGTCGGCTGTCTGTCCCTGACTACTATGTACTGTATCCACATAACTGTAATCGCTATGAAGTAATCGAGCTACTGAAATATTTTGAGTTTTACCAAGGCTGGTTATTTCTATTTGACCATCTGGAGTTATGCCCCTAACTGTAAAGCGCTGTCCATTTAGTTGCTTATGGTCGGAGTCACGGATATTTTTAGTAAAACGCATCCGCTCGCCAGAACGAATTTCTAACTGTTGTAGTTGATATACTTCTCTTTGTTTGTAGCGATCGAGTGAAAGAGTTTCAGTAAGTCCTACTGTATCTATTAAAGTAGCAGTTTGGGTTTGGGGATCGACGGAGGTGACGCGATAATATGAGTTTTTACTAAATCGAGCCGAGTCGGTTTGAAACTTGATTACATCTCCCCGTTGATAATGATGAGCCTGAGTAATAGCGAACTTATCTAGGTTTTTGCGTCGTAGAGTCGAAATTTTTCGACTTCGATCGCCCAATGTTTTCTCCGCCATTAAACCCTGACGTACCGAAGAGGCGATCGCCTGTTTATCGGCATTCGTACCAGCTAGAATCAAGGTTTTATGACGAACGTCAATAGGGCGACTGAGATACTCGAAAGCGATCGCCTCTATACGCGGTTCATCATTGACAATTTGCTTGATTTTCCCCTGCTCGTTAAGTTTTTGATAGGCAGTGTTAATACTATTAGGATCTAAATCGCCCAAAGCGATCGCCTCTACTACCTGTTTGAGTTGGGGATCTCTTTGTCTGAGGTTTTGGTCAATAATAGCAACGGATAAACCAGCTTCTTGTAGTAGTTTAAAAGGTGCGCCCGCATCTACTGCTGACAACTGCTTGGTATCTCCTACTAAAATTACTCGATTATTAAGACCCGCCGCTTTTTCTAGTAGTTTTTCCATCTCAAGAGTAGATAGCATGGATGCTTCGTCCACCAAGATTATTTCCTGTTGGGGAAGTTGCTGGTCATTTGTCAGGAGATAGCTAGCCAGGGTTTGGGAAGTTATACCGCTTTCGTTCTGTAGCAGATTAGCAGCAGCAGCAGATGGGGCTAGTCCTCTGATGGGTTGCTTATCACCTACCGCCTCAGAAAAAGCTTTCATCGTGTAGGTTTTACCCGCACCAGCATTACCCTGAATCAAAACCACAGTATCTCGGCTGGTAACCATCTGTTTTAAAGCAGCAGATTGACCCTGGTTGAGAGAGCGTGAAGCAGCGATCGCTTCTGCTTGTGACTGACTAGATAAAGAAATTTGACTGTTTCTTCCAGATAACGCCAACTGGACAATTTTCTGCTCTCGACTAAGTGTTTCTGTTGTGGTTAATCGTCCGTCACGAGTCGGAATAAATTCTTGATAGAGATCGATTTGGGTTTGAATTTTAACTGGGTCATATCTCCCCTGGCTCTGGCGCAGACATTCCCTTAATAATTCATGGGGTAAAAAGGCAGTAGAGCGTTCTGTCAGAACGAATGTCGCGTTATCAATCAGTTCTTTTATACTGTTTTCAGGGTTTTGGTTATTCGGGGTTTGCTCAAATAAATTGCGATGATATTCAGTTGGTATATTCAGCTCAATCCCATTTTCTCTTGCTCTACTTTGCCACTCTAATAGTTGTTGCTGACGGTCTTGTGGGTGTGACAAGTGCTTTTTTTCAGGGCGCGTCTTGAGACAAACTGCCTGCTTTTGTTCTGCTGTAGCAGTAGCGCGAGTCAATCCCCTGCTTGATAATTCTGCTTCTATTTGATTGCTACGACTAGAAAATACTGCATCTAACCTTTCTTTATCTACGCCAGCTAATTCAAAGGTATGGTCACTCGTCCACTCAACTCGATAACCGAGTTGCTGTATGTGACGAGCAAGTTCGTGGTCATAATAAGCACCGATAGTTTTCTGCTGTTTGTAGAGTTCCTTATTAGCAACGGCGCGCCATTTTAGGTCGGGGCATTGGGTCTGATTAAGAACTACACAATGACTGTGAAGCTGTGGGTCTTTGTTGCGATTATCGTCGTGGTGAAAGACGGCTATCTGGGCAGATTTACTTTGTAATAGAAGTTTTTGACCGCGCTGTTTGGTTTGATAAAAGATGCAGTTATTTTCGGCATATTTCATCGTGGCACTAACGGCAGCTTTATGTGCTTTTAATATGTCTTGATTTTCATAAACTAGAGCAGCAACACTAACACTTTTGGGAGCAGATAAGGTGACATCTGTACCAGGACGATTGTAGCGACGACTCGATTTTTGATATTGCTGTTGTTTTCGTAAAGGATTCCCGTTGGGGTCTAGTGAAGAATATGCGTTCTGAAAATCACGTTCTTTTATTTGACCGCTAAGTCCCTGATTTTTGGCAGCGAGTCCCAACCATTTTGAATTAGTAAAACTCTCGCTCTTTGTATAGTAATTTTCTTGAGCGTAGTCTTGAGGATTTGTATAGCACCTGCCAATACTGGCTACCATTTACAGAAGATTTATTATTTAAGGATTTTGTTTAATTCATCGTATCCTAAATAGGTACATAATGTGTGATAGTTATGACGAAGATTTTAGGAGATATAAAATGGTTATGCTGCCCTACCGCCTGGAGCGGTAAATAATAGATTTTTCTTGGTTATAAAAAAACTGCTATTAAAGATATGATGGAATGGAGCTGAGTTGAAAAAGACAGATGGATACAAATATTTCTCCAGTTGAATTAGCCATCCAAAAAAAATTACAGAAGCTCCAGCCCAAGACCAAAAAGCCAGGATTTTTGCGCTCGGTAATAGAACGACAGTCAGTAAGAATTGATTCCGCGTTGGTGATGGGTTATAGCTATGATGAGGTAGCTTCTGTGTTTAGCGAGCAGGGAATTAAATGTAAGGGTTCGACTTTGAAGAAATATCATCTTGAGGCGAAGAAGAAAGGGCTCGATCATTCTGCTATTCCTGAGTTGCCGTAAAATAAAGAAAAATACGTTAATTTAAGAGGTAAAGTCTTCATGACAACTGTTTCAATCCAGTTACCAGAAACTGTATTTTCTGCTTTGCGGAAAAATCCTCAAGAATTTGTTCAAGAAATGAGAATTGCCGCAGCAGTCAAATGGTATGAATTAGGTGAAATCTCACAAGGAAAGGCAGCGGAAATAGCAGGAGTCACTCGTTCGGAATTTATTCAGGATTTGTCTCGCTATCAAGTTTCCTTTATGCAGTACACCAGCCAAGAGTTAGCTGAGGAATTAGAAGAGTGTTAATTGAGCGAGTGAGCATCAATGCTTCACCTCTAATTGTTCTTTTTAAAAGTCAACAAGCTGAGCTATTACCACAATTATTTGAAGAAATTTTGGTGCCTGATGCTGTGTGGTCAGAAGTCACAGCATCAGGACAAGACGATGTAGCTTCTCGACAGTTACCTACAAGAACTTGGGCGCGAAAAACTGAAGTTGGATTAATTTCACCACAAATAACGACCTGGGATTTAGGTAAAGGAGAATCGGCAGTTATTAGCTTGGCTCTTTCTACTCCAGATTGTAGAGCAATTATTGACGATAGAGCAGCGCGACGGTGCGCTCAAGCTCTAGGCATTGCTACTCTTGGAACTGGAGCTATACTAATTTTAGCCAAACGACGCGGACTGATTTCTGCTGTATCTCCTAGAATTCAAGCTTTACGCGATGCAGGCTTATGGTTATCTGAGGAATTAGTGAATTTGCTCAAGCAACAAGCAGGAGAATAAAAATAGATATTCCTGAAGCAATAGGACAACAATTAACAGCCCAGTGGGGAAATATATCTCAAAGAGCTAAGGAAGCTTTAGCTGTAGAAGCGTATCGTACTGGCTCTCTCACTTCAGTTCAAGTTCAAAGTTTACTCGATTTATCTGATCGTTGGGAAGTTGAAGAGTTTTTGAAAAAGTCACAAGCTTACCTAAATTACACGGAGTCAGATTTAGAACAAGACAAGCAAACGCTGAATAATCTTTTGCCCGAATAATTGTTATAGCAGATACATCTGTACTGTGCCATGTAATATTCATCGAACAAGTTGAGCTATTACCCCCATAGTTAACCTAAATCAAGAAAGCGAAAAAATTATGAAATCAAAGTTTTTTTGCTAAGATTGCTATTCATTTAGGACTATTTATCACGTGTCTACTAAAGCTAATCCCTGTCGAATCATCGCTTTATTCAACCAGGCTGGAGGTGTCGCAAAAAGTACCCTAACCATGAACCTCGGCTATCACTTAGCACGGTTTAAACATCGGGTGTTGTTGGTTGACATGGATCCTCAAGCCTCTTTAACCAAATTCATGGGTTTAATTCCTAAAGAATTAGATGCTACCGTGGCTGATGCCATAGTAGAGGAACTTCCTTTACCTATTCATGAAGCAATCCATGACATGGACTTAGCCCCTGCTAACCGAGTTCTTTCTGGTGCTGAAATGCAATTGGTTAACGCATCCTTGAGAGATTTTCGTTTAAAAGAAGCCCTCGAACCGATAAAAGATGAATATGACTTTATTTTGATTGATTGTCCTCCAAGCTTGGGATTACTTTCCTTTGTCAGTCTTGTAGCAGCTACTCACGTTCTTGTGCCGATTGAAACTCATATGAAAGCTTTTGAAGGAACGGACGAACTTTTACAAACTCTTAATTCGGTCAAAAAAGCCAACAAAAAATTATTAATAGCTGGGTTTATTCCCACTCGTTATGCTAAAAATAATTCGGCAGATGTGCGAACTCTGGGGGCAATTCAAGAACAACTTAGTTCTTGGGGTCAGATTTTTCCTCCCGTGCCTCGTGCTACAGCGTTTGTCGATGCTTCGGAAGAGCGATCGCCATTAGCTGTTTATGCCCCTAAACATCCTGCTGTCGCTCTGCTAGATAAAATTGCCAAGTCATTAATGTCTTTATAATTTGTTTTTACCTGACAACTATGAGTCCTCGCAAAAGTAACAAAGTCTTTAGTGGTAAAATTACCACTCCACCCCCAAGTTGGCTAGACGAGACTGAATCTAATTTCAACTCAGTTGATTCTTCATTAGTTAAGCTAGCTGATGTTCATCGACCATCATCGCAGCCTAGACGTTACTTTGACCCAATCGCCTTACAAGAACTAGTAGCCTCGATTAAGCTTCACGGTATCTTGCAACCTTTATTGGTGCGCCCCTTATCTCAAGGAGGATACGAATTAGTAGCAGGAGAAAGACGTTACCGCGCAGCTACAGAAGCGGGGTTGTTTGAAGTGCCAGTAGTTGTAAAAGAACTTGATGATGAATCAGCCTGGGCAATTTCTTTAATTGAAAATCTTCAAAGGGAAGACCTAAATCCTCTTGAAGAAACTGAAGGAATTCTCCAATTGTTAGCAATTAAATTGAGGCTGGATTTGGAAGAAGTTCCCCGAACTCTCTATCGGCTGCAAAAAGGGCTGAAGAGTATAGATGACAGGGAATGGAGTGAGCAGATGAGCGAGTTAGAAAATGCTCCTGGAAAATCTTCCCATAACGTTATGGGAAACAATGAATCTGCTCCATCAAACACTACCTCATCAGAACTATCGATTGTTATTGGAGTCTTCAAAAGCTTGGGATTAATGGATTGGCCATCATTTGTTAAAAACAGATTGCCACTATTAAATCTCCCTGAAGATATAAAGTTGGCTTTACGTTCTGGTCAAATTGCTTATACCAAAGCCAAGGCGATCGCCTCGCTCAAAGATGAATCAGCCAGAACGGCTTTACTAGCTGAAGCGATCTCAAAAGAATTATCCCTTAGCCAAATCAAAGAAAGAATTAAACAATTACAACCAACTTCGCCATCTCAACCCCAAGCAATACCAGAGAGGCTCAAAGCTGCTTACCAAAACATCAAAAAAAACCGTATTTGGGAAGATCGTAAAAAGCGCAAACAGCTAGAAACTCTGTTAAACAAACTAGAAGCTTTAATCGGTCAAGACAAGACCTAAAAAAGTTTTAGCTTGACCTCAATTAGGGCCTTAAGAATTTTATCAGGAAGAAATTCTCCGCAGAAATGATAATTGCGTTAGGCTAAAGTCCTAGAGATTTTCATTCAGATTGGAGTAATTACGGATAATTAATGGCTATGTCAGAGAAGGCGAAAATCGCCATGCTGCTGCCAGCGTGGCTCGACTATATTTACTTAGAAGATTTGAGTAATACAAGTGTTGATGCCATTACGCCTCTAGGACAAAACATTTGGGACAAAGGAGTTTCTTTAGTAGGAGATAATTTACTCCTGTCACAACCTTTATTTAAGGAACTAAAAGAGCAATACTGTTTAAATCAAGCAGAAACAAGACTGGCTCTTGCTTTTCCCCAGATTTATCAGGTTTCAAAAAATCAAAGACAGTTTCGTCCCCTTTTTACTATTGACGTATCCTCTATTTTTCTGAATAACTTTCGCAAGCGAGGTTGGGATTTAACCGAATATAATTTCCAGCCCGTTCTGACTAATTTTATGGAGTTATTGCGACTGGATGAAGAGGAATTAGAAAATCTAGTGACCAAAGAAGGGATAAAAGTTTTTTTGGAGACTACCTTTAAACACCCTTTTTCGACATTGCAAGATTTTATGGAGTTGGTCGAACTGCCATTTTCGTCTCCGTCTTTAAAACGTTCTTCTTATCTATTACGGTTTGATTTTGTCCCCGCCAACTATAATTTGAAAAAAGATTTACAAAAAATTAGCTCGCAATCTTTAGATAGTTGGGCATTTCCCGATCATCCTGCTTATGAGTATCTATTCGGACAACCTGCCGAACCACGTCATGAAGTATTATTCTTTGGCGCTTTCCCCACCGACCCGACCAATCAAGACCAGGCTTTGGCGCTTAAACACCAGAGAGAAAACTCTCTCACGGCGGTAATTGGACCGCCAGGAAATGGTAAAACGACTTTATTGCTACATGAGATTGCTTTATCCGTAGTCGAGCGTGGTCATCAATTGGCATCAAATGGTTTGGATGAGAGCAATCTGACTTTTGTAACCAGTACTAATAATCGAGCTGTTAATAATGTACTTGAGAAATTGGACACTAGTTTTTCCGCCGACTATTTTTATCTTGCAGGAGGAAGAAAAGAGCTAATTGGAACACAGGTTATTCCCAAATTACAAGCTGCTATTGACAGGCTAAATTCCAAGACGTTCAATCAAGACGAATGGTCGCAATCATCAAAACTGCTTATAGCTGGGGTAAAAGAGCTACAGCAGCAGCAAGAATTAGCTCGAGAAAAAGAGCTTCAAAAAGAGCAATTATCAGCGACCCAAGAGCGATTGCAAAGAGAGCTAGTAGCTCTCGAACACGAAATAGAAGTGATGTCGCGATCGCCAAATCCTAACTTACCCGATTACGACCAATATCCTAGAGATGCCTACGAGCAAATTCTCCCTCATTTAGAACGGGCAGTTAAGTTACTGACTCGTCAAAGTTATTCTCAAGTAAAATCTCGAAATCTGTCCTGGTGGCAGCGACTCTGGTATTTCCTGCATCAACTTTGGCAAAAAATTACTCAAACAAGTACCAATCATATTTTTAAACGACTAGGGCAAGAAATTTTTGTTCCTCTAACAGCGACCTTGGCAACTCCTTTTCCCTTTAAATTGCCTATAGATCGTGAGTCTTTAAAAGCTGCTCGCGTACAGGTAGCATCGCAGTTAGAAAAAGTAAGGGCAATTCAAGGTCAGCAATCTTCTCATGTTGTTGAACAGTCGGATCATTGGCAACAACAAAGGGAAGAGTTAACAGAACGTCTCAAACAAATTGAACAACAACTTTCTTGTTATCCCACTCAAGACTTTTACACTCGTTTTCCGCGAGAGTATCACCAAGAACAGCAACGGTTATTTGAGCTATCTTGGCAATTTCTGCAAGACGAAGCTGTACGACGTAAAGAGGAAGTAATCGCTTCAATTAGAACTTATATCGATGTAATTAACGCAGAATGGGACTATGAAGCCCGACGCAAGTTTGCGACATCAGGAGCAAGTATTTTGCGAGATGTTAGCTTGATTTTTCCTGTGTGGGCTTCAACTCTTCAATCAATTAGAAATTTGCTGCCCTATCCCGATAGCGGTTGCATTAACCGATTAATCGTCGATGAAGCTGGTATGATTCCTCTACACCAGTTATTCCCCGCTCTCGTGCGCTGTAATAAAGCATTGATAGTCGGAGATCCACTACAGTTAGAACCAATTATCCCCTTCAATCAGTCAATTATCGAGCAATACCATGAAAGAGCGTTTACCGAGAGAGGATTAACCGATACTGACTACGAGCGTTATAGTCCTACAGCGATTGAAACAGCCACTGCCTACCATCGAGCAGCAGGAGTATTCGATGAGTCCTCTAAGATTGGTTCGGGAATTATGTTGAGCGAACATCACCGTTGCGTACCGCCAATTATTGATTTTTGCGATCGCCTTTGTCGCTACAACTTGGATCTTAAAACGAAAGATAAAGAATCAAAACTCGGCTCTAATCTTATTGCGTATCATGTTGAGGGACATTACGAGCAACACACCAATTTACAGGAGATTGAGGCAATTGACAGCTTAGTTAAACATCTGGTAGAAAGTGGTTACTCGGTTGATTCTTTTGATGATAATACGATAGGAGTTATTTCTCCCTATCGCGCTCAAGCAGATGCCCTATATTCAAAATTGTATTCAAAGTATCGTAATTTTTCTAGAGAGAGTATTGGGACGGTTCATACTTTTCAAGGAGGGGAAAAATCGGTAATTATTCTTTCTACTCGTCAATGTCGAGATCAGGATAGTTTTTGGTTTATAAATCGTCGCCCTAACCTGCTCAATGTGAGTGTTAGTCGCGCAGGGGAATTATTTATTTTGGTGGGTAATTTAGAGTTACTCAAACAATCTGGAGGTTATATGCGAATGTTAGTCGAGCATATTGATAGGTTCGGAGAGATCCGAAAGTTGCCTTAAATAATACCAATTCTCAAAACTAGCTAAATTGATCAAAACACTGAAATAGTTGTATATTAACAATCCAGATCAACTAAGTCTCTCATTACTTTTGAGAATTGGTATAACCTCAACTTTTGACTCGCAGCAGCCTACAAATTTTATTGAAGCCGCGCGTTAGCTGGTGGCTTCAATGGAATAGCGTAGCGGTTGGTATGGCTGCCACCACTTATACAAAGATGCTGTTTGCTGTCGCAACGCCAAAGCGTCAAATTTGAGATCAATTTAAGGAAGAGTCGTAAACCCAGGAATGTCAATAACGGTGGCGCTACCATTAAAGGTAATATTGCCCTTAGCAGCGATCGCACCATACAAATTAGAACTGCCATTGAAGAAAAAGTTCTTGGCAGTAATTAATTCACCGCGAGTAGCAGCAGCACCATTATAAGTGAGATCGCCATTGGCAATGACTCGCAAACTACTATTGGCATCGACGGTATTGGTCGCACCGTTAAAGGTAATATTGCCATTGCTCGTACCTGTTGCCAATAAAGTCTCCCCAGAAAAACGAGCGCCACTATTAGTATTAATCGAGCCACTGGCAAAGAGAGATAAATCCCTGGCACTGACATTCGCAAAGTTGACATTACCGTTATTAGTTTTGAGCATCACATTATTGAGATTGTGGTTGCTACCATTGAAGTTAATGTCTCCCGATTCCACGGTAATCACATAATGATTGAGATTAACGTTACTGGGAATATTTAAGCCACCACCAGTCACTTTAACAACGGTGGGACGAGTGGCAGTGCCAGGAGCGGGGAATTTACTAGTCCAATCAGCAACTGTGTTGAGGGAATTAGTAGCAGCATTGAAAGTAACGCTAGAAGTACCAGTCGGAATGCGTTTGGTTAACTCAGTCGCCGATAAATCTGCATAGACAGGAACATTGACAGTTTGAGCCTCAATGACTTGGGGTGGGAGCAAGTTAGCATATTGATTTCTAGCAGCGTTGGCAGTGCTACTCAAATAACCAGGTGCAACGGCAACAGCACGATCTACCAAAACAGGTTTACCGTTACTGAGAATGGGATTACCCGCTGCATCGAGTTTGACCGCCAGGGCGATATTGCCATTAAAGGTAAATCCTTTGCCAGCATAAATCTTGACATCATCGTTGGGATTATTAGCAACGCCATCAAAGTCACTGCTGCCGTTGATGAATACTTGCCCTTCGGCTTTGATACTGTAGCTATTGAGGTCGTTATCAATAATGGTGGCAATTCCTTGAGAATCAGCGATCAGCTTTGCTGGTGCGCGGAGCGCAATCGCAGCATTAACTGGATTGGTTAGATTGAGTAGGATAGTTTCATTATTTTCGGTGATGCGATCGCCTGTAACGGGGATAGCTACAGTTTGACTGATTTGCCCTGGATTGAATGTCAGAGTTCCCGTAGATGGCGTTTGAGTAGCAATTGTACTGAAACTTACGCTAAGGCTGTATCGATTGCAGCATAATAGTTTCAGCTATCGAAAAACATTTATTAATACACTTTTACTCACCATAAATTTAAATCTGCTAATTCATCAACAGTTTCAGCATCCCGCAATGGTCGAAATGCTCCATCTTTCAGCTCTTCAGGCAAATTAAACTGATAGCGACCCAACATATTGAAATGAGAATAGGGCAAAGGAGATAGACGAGCCTTATCTTCCTCTCTGATATTCCAGCCCTCTTTCTGTAACAGATTAATAGCTGCATCCATGTAATAGGTATTCCATAGCACCAGTACATTTGTTACTAGTCCCAAAGTCCCCAACTGTTCCTCTTGACGGCGCGTTTTATGTGGGAAGCTTCCCACATAAAAGCCGCCTTACCTTCACGGTAACGTTGACGAATCTCACCCCGACGACCGTAGAATATAGCTCTAGCCAAACTGTGACGGCTTTCTCCACGATTTAATTGAGTCAGAATACGACGGCGGTAAGCCTCATCATCAACATAGTTGAGCAAATATAGGGTTTTGGTAATTTTTCCCAACTCGCCAATAGCTTTGGCAATAGTGGAGGGTTTCTTGCCTCGCTGTAATGCTCTCATAATTTCAGGCGCACTTACTGTTCCTAGTTTTAACGAACCAGCTACCCGTAACATATCGTCCCAATTCTGCTCAATTAATTGCAAGCAACGCACGGCGGAAGCCCGAATGCATTCGGGCTTCCGTGGCGTTCAGTTTTCACTGTCTGCCGTGCCAAGTTATCCAGCAGTCCATAATCAGCTGACGAATCTAGTCTCCAGAAACGGGCTGAACCCGCATCAGCTAAACGAGGTGAGAATTGATAGCCTAAGAGCCAAAACAAGCCAAACACCACATCACTGTTTCCTCTGGTGAGTGCGGGGATTCTCTTTCTGACTAAGGGCGACAGTCCAATGTTACAACCTTGAGCGATAAGCACTGCACAGATGCTAATCGAGAGATCTTTTACTTTGGCAAAACTTTCATTGAGATGAGTAAATTCGTCCATAAACCCAGTCTTGGCGTTGATTTCCAACAAGACTTCGGGTAAATCTACCTGTGGCAATAGGGATTCTACTTTATCCTTCAGTTTGAGATAACTTTCAGGGTCGTCTAATTTATCCAGATTGCTAATGGTGAGAGTTTCTTTGCCTTTCTTATCCTTCTCAATTCTAACTTTTGAGTTGTTGGGTAGATTGAGGGCAGTTTGAGAATAAGCTTGGTTTAATTGTTTCTGTAATACTTTTAGTTCTGGTTCTGGTTGGGAATTCAATTCTAAAGTGCGACATACAGATGTCCTGGCTGATTCCCAAGCTTTGCCTTGAAGCAATTTAGCACGGGGATTACTCCATTTTTCGCCAGATGAGACATACAAGTCACGACGGCGTAATCCTTCTAATAATTTCTCTAAAACGCAGAAAGTATAAGCACGACGGTCAATACTGCCATTCTCGCTACTTACCCAAGCAGCCCACTTTTTATCAACTATTTTCAGAGGTGCATCATCCATGGCGATCGCTTCCATAACATAAGCCCAGGCTACCAAAGTAGCAGTTCTTCTTTCGGTGGTCATTCTGGCTATTGCTTGCGCTCTGAGGGTAAAAGCAGTTTTGGATAGGGTTTTGAAGCGAATGGGCGGTATTTTGCTACTCAAACGCCCTATACTAAGTTGCGAAGCTCCTATGGCAACCACTATCGGTGGATGCAGCCATTTCTACTCAACCTCTTAGAATTTCGCTCTAACAAAAATACATAAGCCTGTTATTGAAGGCTTAGAGCTACCCAATTTTCTGAAGAATCATCAGAAAATGTCCCCACTGAGGAATTATCGGAGTTAGTTTATCAGTGAGCTATTTTGGTTAAAAAGGCTGATAGCTCAAAGAAAAATGAAATCCATTTTCTTGGATAGAATCCCCTTCATCATCTACAGCAATTAAAGGAATACCATAATCCAAATTCAAACTTAATTGAGAAGCAATCGAGCAATTTAGTCCTAAACCCAGACTAGCCAGAGTAGCTGGATCTGATTCTGGTTCTTGATTGTTCCAGCCAGTGCCAAAATCAAAGAAAGGAGTTAATTGTAGGGTATTAGGATTCTTAGTTAAGGGAATACGAAATTCAATTGAACCTAAAATACCACTATCAGTAATCAGTTGATTTTCTTGATATCCACGCACAGTATTAACTCCCCCCTGGCTAAACTGCTCTAAAGACAATAAAGGATTAGGGGTAAATTGTCCACCAACTCTGGCAACTATTAAATTTCTGGCAGATAGCTGTTGCACCCATTGAAACTGTCCTTGCCAAGCAAAAAAACGACCATCTGGTTCTGTATTATTAATAGTCGCATCAAAAGCATCAATGCCAATATTAAATTGCGATCGCGCAGCCAAAACACGATTGCGATTGCGATTGACCCAATCTTGAGAAAATTTTAGTACTGTCGTCTTAGATTCGCCATCTTGTCCACCGAGGGAAAAGTCATAGGGTTCTCCCTGTAAAAAAGTACGCCGACGGTGTAGATCTAAACCAAAACTGAGATTAAATTCTTGATTGGGAGATCGCAGTAATGGTTGGCGTAAATTGAAAGATATAGTTTCAGTTTCGCTCTGAATATCTAAATCACGAAATCGCGCTTCAATAATCTCGCTATCACCATTGTCGTAACTAAAGCCGAAAGTACCATCATAAGCATTCCAGGGAATTGTGTAGCTAAAATTATATAAATCTAAGCCTTCAGTAAAGTCATATTGCGCACTAAAGCGATCGCCAAAGCCCAAGAGGTTATTATGAGCAAGATTGACACTACCTTGAATTTCGCCAATACTAGGGGCGCGATAGTTATTGAGAGCAAAAGTAGAACTAAAGGCATCCGCCTCTTGAATATTTATAAGTAAAACATTGCTACCTGCACGTTTACCTGCTGTTAATTCGGCATTAACTGTCCTAATTACAGGATTTAAAATTAGTAATTGTAATCCTGTTTCTAAACTTTTCTGATTTAATGGGGTAGTGGTAGCCAGATTTAAACGAGAACGAACATAACTATCTGTCAGATGCTTTAAACCTGTAATTTGAATGTCTTCTAATTCGCCTTCTACTATTTGGATTTGAACTATACCCTGACCCAAGTCTTGATTATTAAGTAAAAATGCTCCAGAAGTAACATAGCCATTTTGCAGATAGAGAGCAGTAATTCGCGATCGCAAACAGATTAAATCGGCAAAAGTTGCCGTGCGATATTTTAATTGAGAGTTTTGAATTAATTTTTTAATCTCAGGTTGTAAAACAGTACTGCCTGTTACCTGAATATCTTTAACCAAAAAGCGGTCTTGATAATTACTGTAGGGTTGATTTAATTCTGTGGATATCTGGCAGCCTTCTAAACTAGTAGAATTTTGCGGAGTTTGTAACTTGGGTTTTTGACGAGTTGTAGGAGGCTGAACAGGAAGAGATTGCCGTTGTCGAGGAATAGCGCGATCTAGATCGCGAAGAGGTTCAAATTCTGAAGGAGCGTTTTGTCCCCAGGCTGAAAAAGGGACAGATATTAAAAAAGCCAAGCTAAAACTATGTATAGCTATTAGAGGATATTGAAGACAAAAATTCTCCATTTCACTTGAAATTGAAGGACTAACTTTTAAGATAAAAAGTAATTTGGGCTGTTAAATTAAGATTATCTTATACTATTTAAGCTTTATTTATGCGGAATCAAAGTCTTTAAAAATTCCAAAACCAACTTTGGTTAACTGACCAAGTTAATTCACAAATCGTGCCTCTAGATTGACTAGGATAGCGACGAAAATTACCATTTAATTGTT
Source organism: Cyanobacteriota bacterium (assembly GCA_039796815.1). Lineage (GTDB taxonomy): Bacteria > Cyanobacteriota > Cyanobacteriia > Cyanobacteriales > Xenococcaceae > Waterburya. The sequence goes on from JBDKJC010000001.1 coordinate 29,755, forward strand.
TAGCTAAATCCTTTGCATGTTTAGTACCATCTCCAACTTTAGCAATCTCGCTTTCAGGGTCTAAACCGACTCCATTATCTTCAACACGAATAATATTGCTAGTTTTTGCTTGAACACAAGTTACTTTTAAACGAGTTGCACCTTGAGCATATTTACCTACATTGATTAAAGCTTCTTCCAAAAAGCGACATAAGCTCCGTTTTTGTTCTACAGTTAAATTTTTACTATTCATATTTTCAAATTTAACTATTTTGAATTGTATAGAAGGATAACAGGGCAATTGTAAGGTAATAGTATTTCTATAAACTTGATACAGTATTTCTTTTAAAGAAGATTGTAAATCTATTTCTGAATTACCAACGTGAATACTACTACCATCAATAATGGTTTCTTTTTCGATTAAATCTCCAACGTCATGTAGTTCATTGTTCAAAAGTTTTAACTCGGCAATTAAATCATTAGTATTTAACTCTTGGTCTTGAATATTTCTGAGAATTTTTTTAAGAGTTTGAATCGGTCGATTATGAATTGTTGTTGACATATACTTAATCATGTATTGTCGCTCTTTAAGTTGGAATTTTAAATCTTGGCGATCGCGATAAAACAACGATGCCGTTAAACCGAAACCATTGATTAATAAGACCAGTAAAGAAGGAACAACAGGTAGCCACAGAGCCAGTTCTAATAAGCATAAATAGCAAATTACTAGCACCAAAATACTAGTAATAGAAATCATTACAAGTAATTTCCCAGGAGATTGATTGAGTACTCTAGCCAAAGTAATACCTAAAAAACCCCAGGCTAAAATCCAGATATATTCCCAACCATCACTTGCTACAGTCAGTAATGGTCGCTCGTCTAAAACCGCACTAATTATTTGACTGATAGCATGGGCTTGAATTTCTACTCCATAAACCAACCCAGGATTATCAGATTGTACTCCCGCAGCATTAACATTATCTCTGACACTTAAGGCAGTAATGCCTATTAAAACAAGGCGATCGTGTATCCAGGCTGGATTGACTTTACCTGCTGTAATATCTGCTAGAGAAACGATTCTAAATGGATGTTTGCCGCGACGGAAGTTTAATAAGACCTGATTACCCTGATTACCTGCTGCATCAACATTATGATAGCCACCAGTATTATTCAAAACTCTAGTTAATTTAACTCGGTTAAACTGCATTGTCTCAGGATCATCAGCAGCATTTTCTAGCGTAATTCCCTGCTTGTTTAAATATTTTTCTGCTAGTCTAATGGTCAAAGAGAACTCAAGTTTGTCATTTTTTACTTGACTCAACAAACTACGCCTAAGACTGCCATCTCGATCTAAAAGTGCATCCGCAAAACCAACTCTTTCTGGTGGTAGAGCGGGAGACGCTTTGACCGCATCAAAAGGCAAATCTGAACTTGAACTATCGTGTAAAACTTTTTTAATCCCCAAGATATGATCTTGTTGGCTAAAAATGCTATTTAATTCGGAGTTACCTGGAGGCTGGGCTTTATCTCTAACGATATCAACACCAATTGCCTTCGGCTGATATTTATTTAAAGTTGTGATTAAATTGGCTAATTGGCGATCGCTAATGGGATAACTAGCTAAATTATTAATATCTTGTTCGTTAATTCCAACAATTAAAATTCTTTGATCGACTGGTTCAGGAGTTCTCCAACGTAAAAAACTATCTAAAGCTGTTAATTCGAGAAATTCTAAACCACCTAACAGACGGACTAAAATTATCAAACCAATTACCGCAATCCCAGGCATTGCACCGACGCGCCAAATACCAATTTCTTGTTTGATTTTTGACCATCTAAACATTACTTTTAAGATTTTTAAGAAAATTTTTAAATTTAAAATTAATCAATTAAACCTACTTCTCTTGCCCTGCTTGCAGTTTGAATCCGCATATTTTTATCTTCTTCTGGATATACTTCTAATAAATCTTGAATTTTTGTCCAATAATGTCTGACTGTTCTTTCGGCAATACTCATTCTATTGGCTATTTCTTTATCCTTTAAGCTTTCCTTAAAAGCCAATTCTAATAAAGTTAACCATTCTTCTTTCAGTTCTAAACCCATCCGCATTTCTTTGGGGGTACAGTTAACGCCATTTAACGACCAATCTACCTTAGCCAACATCTGTTTTAAGGATTCTCCCTTATCAACTACGGTAAAACCTCCCTCGTGTTCGTAAATTTGAAGTCGCAAGCGAATTAAAGCTCTAGCATCAGCACTTTGAACTACTATGTTAAGAGTCGGATAATTATCCATCATACTTTTTAAGAGCTTGATTCCTACTTCTGGTTCTGGTCGTTCTCCTACTTTTTCAGGAATGGAAAGATCGGTAATTACCAAGTCATAATTCAAACTATTGAACCTATCTGTAGCTTCTTGAGCGTTTTTTGCTAGTTGTAAATCGGCATCTGGATAGTTACTGGAGATCGCTTCGATTGTGCCACCAATTACCGCCTCATGGTCGTCAACAATAAGAATTTTAAGAGATTGATTGGACTGATTACTCATGCTTTTTTTCAAGTGTATTAAAAGATTTAATTAGATTTTCTTGACCATTTCAAACAATAAGTAGTTTTGGCTTTTTGTGTTCGAGTTATCCAGGTTCCCGATGTTAAAACACGAAATGATTGGCTCAGATATTCTAAATTACGAGATTTGGCTGAAGATATAACTGAATCTGATTTAAAATGACTAATTACAATCTTTAGCTGATTATCCTGTTCGTTTTGTTGTAAATTAATCAAAATAAACGCTTTTTTTACACAGTTTGCCACCTCTAGCTTTAATAGTTCGTCGATAGTAGTTAAGATCAGGCGATCGCAATCAGGTAATTGCTGTTGCCATTGAGGAGTAAATTGTAGTTGAAATTCATAATCTGGTTGAGCTATTTGCCACTTTTGTTCTAAATATTTGATGGCTAAAGGTAATCCCTCTTCCAAATAAGGAGGAGACAAGCGATCGCTCAACTCTTGTAAATAAGTATGAAAAATCTCAAATCTCTCAATCCAGTTGTGATTTGAATTAAGAGATAAGTTATCATGCTTAACTCGATAAAGCTCTAAACTACGACGCATGGCACAAGATTCTTGTAAGAGACAATCGCGAATTTGTGCTGCTTCTTTGGTTAATTGTCTAGATTGTTGATTGTACCACCACTGTAATGCTCGTTCCATTTGATTTAAATCCTAAAATACACTCAAAAAGTAGTTTTTACTTTAGATATTCACTAATTTTATTTGGGATCGATTCAATTCAGAAGGCAGAAAAGTGCAAGACTTGATACTTAAATTGTCATTTTTTCCGTAGAAGATGGTCACTTACAAACTTGGAATGTATTGCCAGAATTCTATTTCAGCGAAACTGTTCGTTTGCAGACTCCTGACTTTAGAGATGGAGAAAAAAAACGAACCAGAGGTTAATTAATAGTGTATACAGTTTTCTGCAATGCTCATGATCAAGTTTGGCAATTAAGTTGACACAAATAGCTAGTGCTTTTAGTTTTCTCTTTTTCTATTGTGATCGATATAGAAAGATTGATTCATCAAACATCAATTTTTTCTTAATTAATTATTGAATGCAAATAGACAAGAGGACTCAAGCTATGTTTTTTAGAAAATCTACTTTAGATTTAATGACAATTACCATTTTAACTTGTTCAGGATTGAGCCTTGCCACTCAAGTTCCTGTTTTTGCTCAATCATCTTATTCTTCTGAAGATTATCAAAACTGGGCTGATTATAAACCAGGCTGGATTGACTATGAACCAGATTGGGCTGACTACAAACAAGACTGGGCTAACTATCAAGATTATTGGCATAATTATGATTGGGCAGAATATGAGGAGCGATCTGCCGACGACCATCAAGGCAAGTCTGATACTTTTGAAGATTATGCAGCAGATGAACAGCACAATGAAGATTCCCTTCCTATTCTCAAGATTCTCAATAGTAATCCAAATTTGTAACCTAGCGCACCCATGTACTCGACTAAACGTGCGAATAATCTGCAAACATCCAAAGACTTAAGTATTTAATATTATTAAAATGCCAATTTTCGGCATAATCTTAAGTAGTATTAAATACTTTTTAAATTTGCTTCATGGTACGTCGTTGTTTTGGTTTTTGGCAAACTCTATTTACCATTGGTTTGGTAATATCTCTATTATTTGGGCAAGTTTCTACTATTAAAGCGCAAGCTCCCGACGGTGACATACTGGTACAACAGGGAGTTAGAGAATATCAACAAGGACAATATCAGGCGGCGATCGCCCTATGGGATCGAGCTTTATCTAGTTACCAAAAAACAGCAAATAATCTAAATACAGTAATAGTTTTAGAAAATTTAGCTAGAGCTTATCAACAAATTGGACAGACAGAACAAGCGATCTCTTTTTGGTCACAAGTAACTGAGCAATATCAGCAATTAGGAAACCAACAACAATTAGGCAGAAGTCTCACCGAACAAGCTCAAGCCTATAATAGAGTGGGACAACACCGTCAGGCGATCGCTCTGTTGTGTGCCAGTAGGGGCGAATGGAATTCCCCCAATAAACAAGATTTACATCATAAATCCATCGCCATCAATTCAAAAGCGCAAAACGAATGCCAACCAGGAAGTGCGATCGCCATAGCCCGAGAACAACAGGATCGATTAGGAGAAGTAGCAGCTTTAGGTAGTCTGGGAGAAGTTTATCGTCTCAGGGGAAATTACCAGCCAGCAGCTAATTACGCCCAAAAAAGTTTAACCGCAGCCAAATTGCTAGATAATTCTCAGTTAACCATGTCTGCGTTAACTAGTTTGGGCAATACCTATAGCAGTTTGGCACAGGTGAGTTATCGACGCGCCGAATCAGCCCAGAGAAGAGGTCAAACTTATGGTGATAATAGCTTGTGGGCAGTAGAAACCAAAAAAGCACAACAAAGCGATCGCCAAGCATTAGATTATTTTCATCAAGGCAGATTAGCTACCGCAGCAGCAGATTCTTTGGCTCAAGTACGCAGTCTAATTAGTTCTCTACCCATTTATTACCGTTTACAACAATACGAGGACGCAGCAACCGCAAAACAACAAGCCCTTAATTTAATATCTACTTTACCCCCACAACAAACCACCATCTACGCAACCATCGATTTAGCTAAATTGCTACAGTCAGAAAAAGCCACCTTTAGCAATTGTTTAAATGCCGATAATTTACGCCAAGCTCAAGCATTACTCCAGCCCGTAGTTACTTTGGCGACTAAATTGGGGGATCGAAGAGCCGAATCTTTTGCTTTAGGAGAATTGGGACATATTTATGAATGCGAGGGGAATTATCAACAGGCTTTAAAATTAACCCAACAAGCACGTTTAGCAGCAGAGCAAGATAAAGATAGCCTCTATCTTTGGGAATGGCAGACAGGTAGGGTTTTAATACGTCAAGGGAATAAAGCAGAAAGTATTAACGCTTATGAAACGGCGATCGCCACTCTAGAAAGTATTAGAGATGATTTATTAACTGCTAGTCGAGATATTCAGTTTGACTTCCGCGATACCGTCGAGCCTATATATCGCCAGTTAATTGAGCAAAGATTAACAACTGAAGATCGGACAGTTGTTATTTTAGCTAATCAAACAGCGCAAGTTGCCAATGTCAGTTCGGTTTTGAATACTGTTGATTCCTTGAGACTAGCAGAATTACAAAACTACTTTGGGAATGATTGTGCAATCGCCGATGTAATTACCAGCAACAAAGTAGATTTATTACAACCAGATCGGCATACGGCTTATTTTAGCTCGATTCTCCTTCAAGACCGCATAGCCATCATCGTTAACTTTCCAGATCGCCAAACTAAAATAGCTTGGCATGACAATCAGGGTAAAAAAGTCATTACCAAGGAAATAAATGAATTTAGACGGGGATTAGAAGCTTTTTACGAGGACGATTACGATTCTCAACCAGCACAGAATATCTATAACTGGTTAATCAAGCCCTTTGCTCAAGACTTACAACGAGAAAAGATCGATACTTTGATATTTGTGCAGGATGGCATACTCAAAAGTATTCCGATGGCAGCCTTACACGACGGTCAAAAGTTTCTAGTCGAAAAATATGCGATCGCTACTACTCCCAGTTTAAACCTGATCGCCCGTAGTCGATTAGACTCAGAATTAAAAGCTCTGGCTTTGGGATTAACCCAAGAATCAACTATAGATGGGCGTGTTTATGACCCTCTGCCCAATGTCAAACGAGAAATTATGCAGGTACAGAATATTTTTAATGACAGTATAGGGTTACTAGATCAAACATTTACACGCGATCGCCTGCAACAAGAATTAGCTAAAACATCATATCCAATCGTGCATATTGCCACCCACGGACAATTTAGTGCCGAACCAGAAGATACCTTTTTAATTACAGGAGATGGCAAAAAACTAACCATTACCGAACTCGATCGTCTAATTCGTACTACGGCAACAGATAATCAACCAATTAACTTAATTTCTTTAACCGCCTGTCAAACTGCGGTGGGAGATGAACGGGCTGCCTTGGGTTTGGCAGGAGTAGCAATTCAAGCTGGTGCTAGTAGTGCCTTGGCTTCTTTGTGGTCGATTAGTGATGAAATTACCCCCCAAGTGGTTAAAGAATTCTACACTGATTTACAACAAGGGAACACCAGCAAAGCCAAAGCTTTACAACAGGCACAAAAATCATTAATCAAAAGAGGTGAACATCCTGCTTTTTGGTCGCCTTTTATTCTGATTGGTGATTGGTTGTAGGATTTTAAAAAATATCTGAACCAGTGGTGATGCGATCGCCAGATGTTGAAAATTGAGTTGACTGAAAATCCACCTGCTCTTGACAAATTCTGACCAAAACTTGACTTTAACTTCAGAAAAGCTACACAATTTCAAAAAAGCGTTTAAAAGCGATGAAGAGCAATCCTGGAGATCTAGCTTGGTATTTTATTTTCTTCAATAGTCTTGCAGCTATTGGAATACTGGTATTTAGTGGTAATCAAGCTTTAGCTCAAGTTACCCCAGACAATACTTTGGGTGATGAAAATTCGGTAGTCAATACTAGAGATGCTACCAGTGACAGTATAGAAGGTGGTGCAATCAGAGAACAAAATCTCTTTCACAGTTTCTCTGAATTTAATGTCGATGCAGTCAGAGGAGTATATTTTGCTAATCCTGACGATGTAAATAATATCTTTTCTCGTGTTACAGGAAATAATGTTTCTAATATTCTGGGAACTTTAGGTGTCGATGGTGCTGCTAATTTATTTCTGATTAATCCCAATGGGATTATCTTTGGTGAAGGTGCGAGTTTAGATGTACAGGGTTCGTTTGCAGCCACTACGGCAGATGGAATAGAGTTTGGTGAACAAGGGTTTTTTAGTGCTAGTGATCCTCAAGCACCAAAGTTATTGACCATTAATCCTTCTGCTTATTTATTTAATCAAGTTGCGCCTGGGGCGATAGTTAGTAATTATACAGCCAATAATGATCTTGGTTTACAGGTACAGCCAGAGAAAAGTTTATCTCTGATTGGTGGGGATATTACGTTAGATAGGGGATTAATCACAGCACCAGGAGCAAAAGTTGAATTAGGAGGATTATCTGAGACTGGGAGCGTAAAAATTCTAGAAAATGGTAGCTTGAGCTTTCCTGATGGCGTAGCAAGGAGTGATGTATTTCTGAGCAATGGTGCGTCTGTAAATGTGAGTGGTAATGAAGGAGGTTCTATTTTTATTAATGCTAATAATTTAGAACTTTTAGATGCAAGTAGCCTAGTGGGGGGAATTGCTTCTGGATTAGGAACATTCAATGCTCAAGCAGGAGACATAATTCTTGATACTACAGGAGATATTGATCTAACAGAAGCAAGTAAAGTTCAGAATATAGTTGAAGAAAATGCGATCGGTGATGCTGGAAAGGTCAATATTCAAACAAATTTTTTAACTTTAGACTATGGAAGTGCGATTGGTGCTAGAACTCTTGGCAATGGTAATGGTGGTGATGTAACGATTAATGCTAGTGATTCTATATCTAATAGTGGTGGTGTAATTTCTAGCAGTATAATTGAAAACGCTGTAGGTAATGCTGGCGACATCAGTATTACCACTCAGAATTTAAATCTTACCAATGGCGGAGAAATAGTTGCTAACACTTTTGGTCAAGGAGATGCTGGCAACATAACAATTAATGCCACTGGTAATATCTCTGCGGATGGAGAAGATTCAAGTGGGTTGGTTAGTGGTGTTTTTAGTCAAGTAACACCAACAGCACAAGGAAATTCTGGTGAAATTAATATTACTACTGGCAATTTAACTTTGACTAATCAAGGATTAATAAATACTGTCACTTTTGGTCGGGGAAATGCAGGGAAGATTATCGTTAATGCCAATGATACTATTTCTATTGATGGTGATAACTTCCAAAAACCTGACACTCAGACAGGTATTGGCAGTGAAGTTCAAGATACGGGAATAGGTAATGGTGGTGAAATTAACATTGATGCTGGCAAGTTAATTTTGACTAATGGAGGAGAAATAACCTCTAGCACTTTTGGTCAAGGAGATGCAGGTAAGATTACTATTAATGTTAGTGATACTATCTTGGCTGATGGGGAAGATTCTGATGGATTTAATAGTGGTGTTTTTAGTCAAGTAACACCAACAGCCAAAGGAAACTCTGGTGACATCAAGATTACTACTGGCAATTTAACCTTGACCGATCAAGGAGTAATAGATACTGCCACTTTTAGTCGGGGGAATGCAGGTAAGATTATCATTGATGCTAATGATACTATTTCTATTGATGGTAATAACTTTCAAGAATTTGGCACTCAGACTGGTATTGGTAGTCAAGTTCAAAATACGGGAATAGGTAATGGTGGTGAAATTAACATTAATGCTGGCAAGTTAATTTTGACTAATGGAGGAGAAATAACCTCTAGTACTTTCGGTGAGGGAGATTCGGGAAATCTTTCCATTACCGCCGATAATTCAATTTCTCTCGATGCTAGTTCAAATATTGTCAATAGTGTCGACGATATTAATGCAGTTGGTGATGGTGGCAAAATTGAGATTACG
>JBDKJC010000002.1:0-24715 GCA_039796815.1 Cyanobacteriota bacterium
GAGCGATCGCTGAACAAATTGCTACCCAGCTACAACAAGATCATGTCATCATGTCGATTCCGAATCCTCAACAATTAAAAGGATTATTTAAAGAAGTAAAAATGGCGATCGGTATGCGATTACATAGTTTAATTATGGCAGCCGCCGAAGGCTGTCGCTGTTTTGCCTTGAGTTACGATCCTAAAGTTACGCAACTAATGTCGGAACTCGACTTGCCAGGATATGAGCTAAAAAATCTACCAAATCAGCCAAAAATAATTAGTTCTGTTTGGTTAGCACAATTAGAGCAGCAGGGGAGCAACTCACAAAAGATTCAATCACTAGTAGATCGAGCTTTAATACATCAACAACTATTAAGAGAAACAATTATCAAAGATTAACAAACCTTGGCATTTTTTGACTCAAGGTTTAAGCTATATCTAATCAAATCTAAAGTAAAAGCAAACATCGAAAATCATTAGCTCATTTTATATTTATACTACATTTAAAGTCTTAGCAGATTAAACAATTAATAATAATTGATACCGACCAATTGCGAGAAAATACGCACATATTTTAGCTCTAATTGCTCTATTTTGAACCAGTAGAAAAGTACCAAAACTATGCACGAAGCCAACCAAAATACTAATTCATTCGATGCTGAAGCAACTTTTTCTCCTCAAGGCGATCGCCTCCTACAAAATCAGCGAGAATTTGTTCGTGAATCAACAATAAATGAAGATAATTCTCCAGAACATTGTTCATCGCCAATAAAAGAGGTAACACAAAAGACTGATTCGGCAGCAAATGAATCATCAACGGGAATTATGGATTGGCAAAAAGTAGCTCATAAACTGCGTGAATATAACCGCAAGTTACTCAAAAAAGTATTTCGTCTAGAACAAGAATTAGCCGAAATTGACAATAAGTTTAATAAATATGTTGAGAAGTCGCAAAATAGCGATGTACTATTAGCTCGTCAAGCGGAAGAATTGGAAAGCTATCAAGAAAAAGTTGCCTTACTGCTCAAGCAATTAGCAGGCTCTCAACAACAAGTAGAAAATCAAGAATTGCTCATTAATCAAGTATCTCAACAGCACGAACTTTCTCAGCAGCAAACCGCCCAGCTAGAGCGAGAGTGTACTTTGTTGCAGGAAAAATATAACCAGAAAGCTTTTGAATTAGCGTCCAAAGAACAGGAAAGCGAAAGATTAAAACAGGAACTCAGCCAACAACAACACAGCGTGTTGCAACAAGAAGCCAAATTAAAAACTTATCAAGAGGCAGCATCACGTAAAGAAAAGGCTGTTAGTCGCAACCAAAACTATCCTCATAATCGTTTTATTCAGCCTTGGTCAAGCTCAATTATTCCTGAGCCGAAAATTGCTCTACCTAAAAACAAGTCTCAATCTACTAAAGTTCCCAAGACACTTGGTAACACAGCCGAGACAATCAAAACAGCAACTAAGATCGCTACCTGGTCAGCTACCACAGTAGCTAGTAATAAAGCCGAGCAGACTCAAGTAGCCACTAAGCCTAACCAAAGTAAAAAACCTCAGTCTTTAGCCGCAGTTGATTTACCAACTTTTCCTCGTCCTAAGTAGCTAATATCTTAGTATAAATACTAGTACAAATAGGAGTAGAGGCTAATAGAACAGATTTGGAATAAATTAATGTTGCTATTGATACCAAATATATCTCGCTTAATCAGCTATGTTCAATTACTAAGGCAAGTTGTATATAGAAGTCTAGCTGTTTGCCAAGAGAGAAATTATGCGAATCGAGCAATTGCAAGCCTTCTTAGCAATTACGGAAACAGGGAGTTTTGGACAAGCAGCAAAAAAATGTGGCGTAACTCAATCAACTATTAGCCGTCAAATACAGTCGCTAGAACAAGATTTAGGATTAATGCTGTTTCACCGCAGTACTCAGGCAAAATTGACCCTGGGTGGGGAGAAACTCTTGCCTCGCGCTCAAAGAATCTGTCAAGAATGGCAGAAAACTACTAAAGAGTTTGCTGAGTTGATGGCAGGAAGGCAACCCGAACTTTGTATTGCTGCCATTCATTCTGTTTGCGCTCATTATTTACCGCCAATTTTACAGCAGTTTTGTCAAGACTATCCAGAAGTGCAATTAAGGGTTACGGCATTAGGTAGCGATCGCGCTCTAAAAGTACTGCGGGATGGTTTAGTTGATGTGGCGATCGTCATGAACAATCGTTTTTTAACCAGTTCAGCCGAAATCGAACTAGCCGTATTATATGAAGAACAGATTGATGTTTTAATGGCCGCTGAGCATCCTTTGAGTAAGCAAGCGTATGTTTCGCCTTTAGAGCTAGTTAAATATCCTCAGGTGGTCTTTAAAGACGGCTATGGTATGCAAAGGTTGGTACAAGAATGGTTCGATCATCAAAATGTACAGTTTAAAACGGCGATGGAGTTAAATACTTTGGATGCCTTTCGAGGAGTAATTCGCGCAGGAGAGATGATTGCTTTGTTGCCTCATAAAGCTCTGACTGACTCTTACAACGATCCAACTTTAGCGATCCGACCGATCCGCTCGCTGGAATTAACCTCAGACAACAATGGACTGGAATCGAATAGTATTCTTACTCGCCAGGTAGTAATGGTGACAACTAGCGATCGCCTCTTAATTCCTCCCATTGGTCATTTTTATAATTTAGTTCAAGATTTTAGTAAATCGTCACAGACAGAAAAATCACAGTTAATTAATTGGTAATTTTTAGTAGTATCCATGAGCAATGAGTTTCGAGAATTACTCAAAAGAGTCGGTAGCGGTACTCATACTAGCAAAAACTTAACCCGTGCCGAAGCAGCTACTGCTACAGAAATGATGCTGTTACAGATAGCTACCCCTGCTCAAATAGGCGCATTTATGATTGCCCATCGGATCAAGCGCCCAACACCAGAAGAATTAGCAGGCATTTTAGATGCGTTCGATCGATTAAGTCATAAGCTAGAAATTTCTCCCGATCATCAATATCAGCCAGTCGTTTTAGGTACTCCCTATGATGGGCGATCGCGTACTGTTCCTGTAACCATTATTACGGCGCTAATTTTGGCTACGGCTAATGTCCCTGTAATCTTGCATGGTGGCGACTGTCTACCTACCAAATACGGCATTCCTCTAGTGGAAATTTGGCAGCATTTAGGAGTAGATTTTTCCAGCTTAAATTTAGCTCAGGCACAGAGTGTTTACAATCAAACTAATCTTGGTTTTAGCTATCTCCCACAGCATTTTCCTGCTGCACACCAGTTTGTTACTTTTCGCCAGCAAATTGGCAAACGTCCTCCTTTTGCCACCGCAGAGCTAGTCTGGAGTCCGATTGCTGGAGAGGCTCATCTAGTAGCTGGATTTGTGCATCCCCCCACAGAAGAGCGTTTTCGAGAAACTTTTAAGCTGAGAGGAACTAAAAATTATACTCTCGTCAAAGGCTTAGAAGGTAGTTGCGATCTTGCTCAGAGCCGTACGGGAATTATGGCCTTAAGTCAGCCAGAGGGAAATTTTGAACGTCTTTTGCTAGATCCCTATAAATATGGCTTGAGCGGTTCTGATCTGACATTTGAATCAGACACTCAAGCGATCGCTTTAATTAAAGAAGTTATTCAAGGTAAGAATAATCAACTATTACCTGCGGCAATTCTCAATGGCGGTTTCTATTTATGGCGTTTTAAAATTACGCCTACTTTAGAATCAGGCTTCGCTTTAGCTGAACAAATGTTAACTACCGAAAAAATTGCCAACAAACTATCTGAGCTTAAATCAATGAACAGTGAACAGTGAATAGTAATTAGTAATCAGTAATTATGCGATCGCCACCTAATCTAGTTTTTAAACTAAATATTTTCAACTCATCATCAGGAAAAGCAGTTGATATCTGTGTAGCATCTCCCCACCAGTTTGCGCTCAAACACCAACAACAGCTATTACCTGGGTGGAAAACTCCCATCAGCTATTTGGTTTTAGTTTTACAACAATCAGCTATTTCTCTTCAAGAATCTACCAGGGAAATTGCCGTAGAAAAAGAACGATTACGAGCAGAATTTATCCGTTTTGCCTGTAATTTGATTTTTGCCCTACAGGATCGAGGATATAGTAGCGATTTATTCGATCCTCGTACTGGTTATCCCTTACTAGCTCCTCAAGATATGACCTGGGATGATAATGCAGCAATCAAAGTTCTACTTAACTATCCTGTCGTCAACTATCAACAATGTTCTTTAATTACCCATCCCATTTGGCAGCATCATGTATATCCTTCAACTATTGCTACCACTGCACCTCAAGCTCTGCTGATCTCAAGTTTACAACAAGCGATCGTCAGTCAAAATTGGCAACTTCAATAATTATTAACTGACAAAATTGTGTGAAATTATATTAAATTTTGTAAAAGATATTGCTTTTATTAGAGGTTACTTTTTTAGAGCAGAAAGTGTTAGGATTCATATTGAGATAAAGATCGGCAACCCAGTTGTATTCAGTATTGATAGGTTTTTCCATATAGTATTGATTTGGTTTTTTTCCGAAATTTAAACTCCCTACATCTAATGTGCATTCAGGAGACATTCAGTCCATGTCAATTTACGTTGGTAATCTCAACTATGAGGTTAGCCCAGAAGATTTAAGCGAAGTATTTTCAGAATACGGTAAAGTTAAACGAGTTCATCTTCCTACTGATCGTGAAACAGGTCGCAAACGCGGTTTCGGCTTTGTAGAAATGGAAACAGAAGCAGAAGAGGATAAAGCAATCGAAACTCTAGATGGAGCAGAATGGATGGGTCGCGAGATCAAAGTCAATAAGGCGAGACCACGCGAAACCAAAAGTTCTTTCGGTGGCGGTGGTCGTCGAGATCGCTTCTAAGCTGCAAAATTGAATCGAAATTGCGCTTCTGGGGGGCAACTAGATTATGATGCTAGAGACTCTCAGAAGCTTTTTACTGTGTAATGAGGAATCATACCTAAATGGCTAAACGTCGTAACGCAAAAAAAGAAAAAGCTGCTCGTAATAAGATCAATGCGCGCAAATTCCGTAAGCAAACTAGTCGCTATGGGAATCGTGGCAAAAGAAATTATAACGGTAACAGCGACAACAAAGAGACAGCAGACGCTAACAATGGCGACTCTGATTCTGAAGATAATTAGTCGGTTAAATCCGTCTTTTCCGTCTCTATTTTTATTTCAGCTCTACTAAGGTTAGATAACTTCTTAGTAGGGCTTTTTTTGCTTGCAAGGAGTAGACAAGACCTAATATGAAGTCCGTTTAGACAATTATAATTAAAACTCGCGCCCTAAAGGACTAGCTTCGCGTCGCAAAGACACAAAGGCGCAAAGATTTTATCAGAAGTAATCAAGCAGACTTGATATAAATTTTAAGTACAGGCAACTTCGGTGAGTAGTTTAAGAGGAGTTAGCTGTTGAAGTAATTTTAATGACGATCGATCGCGGACAAATAGAGAGCCAGCAAAGCCAAGGGAATTAATCGGAATATTTTGGAAAGATTCACGCGATCGCGGTACAATCATCATCCATTCTCTAGTGGCTAAAAAGTTATATGCTCCAGGTTGTTGCTGAGTTTGAGCAGTAATTTTAAACCCGACATAATCTAATAAAGCGTGATATTTCTGTAGCATAATTTCGGCTACCACTTCAGCAGAATGCTGGTTCGATATATTCAAGGTTGCAATACCGTGGCGAAAAGCAAAACTGTCTAATTTACCCAGAGAGTTTTTAAAAGTTATATTGGCGATCGCTTCCTCTAAAGGTTGGTGCATAATATTGGGAAGAAAAGGCAGAGGAATAAGCTGTAAATGCTTATGGCTTTGGGAAGCACCAGCGGTTTTGCCGCCGTTGAAAAATGCCAGTCCATCTATTTCCTGTAGGCAATACCACAACGCAGTAAAATCTTGTAGATTCAATAAATTTGTTTGGGATTCAAAATCGCGAGTCACAATCAACAGATGATTATTAACGACATTAAACTTATTCAGCAAACAAAGATGAGAATCAGAAAGATTGCCGACGAATAAATCTTTTTCGTAAGGTAGAAAAGGATCTATTCTCTTCCCAGTTTGATGCTCTTGTTGATGCTGTTTTTTACTAGCTTGTTCTTTGCGAGCTAAATTAGATAAAGTCCGAACCACAAAAGAGATATCTTGCTGCTGAATCAAATGATACTCTGTTTCGATAGATTTTAGCGCCCCACATTGACGAGCAAGTTCTGTCTGCTGAGTAGTTTTTGACCAGAGAGTACCAGGCTGTAGTAAAAATCTAGTTGTGGGTTGATTTACAGATTTTTCCATAGTTTGCCCTATTTATTTAGCGATCTTAATCTGTTATCTCAATAATTATGCCAAGAGTTAAGAAATTGATAATTTTAAGAGCTTTCTAACACTGATTGACAATCTTGTTTAATTTGCTGCTTCAACGCTTCTAATGAATCGAACTTTTGTTCTGGTCGAATAAACTCTATCAAGTTTACCTTAAGAGTCTGACCATAGAGATCTCCCGACCAATTGAGCAGATGTACTTCAATAGTTGGCGCTTCTCCTGCTACGGTAGGACGACAACCAATATTCATTACACCCTTAATTGCTCTTTGTTTGGTTGTTTGTGCGAAAAAAACATCCACGGCATAGACTCCAAAGCGTGGTAAAAACTTTTCGGTAGCTAACTGCAAATTTGCCGTAGGGAAGCCGATGGTACGACCTAGCTGTTGTCCTGTAACTACTGTTCCCCAAAGACTATAGGGTTTTTCTAACATCAAGTTGGCAGTTTTCATGTCTCCTGCTGCTAATGCCTGACGAATCAAAGAGCTACTGACGCGAACTTGTGGCTGATGGAGATCGCCATATTGATGTAATGGATTTAACTGTACTTTGATCCCATAATTAGCAGCAATGTTTTGCAGATCTGTTCCAGTGCCTTTTCTTTGATAGCCAAAACGGAAATCTACACCAACACTAATAAATATAGCCTGCAATTGCTTAACGATAATCTGTTCGACAAACTGCTCGGGAGTCAGGGATGCTAAACCGCGATCGAAGGGCAATAAGACTAGCTGCTCAATACCTAGATCTGATAATAATTCTGCTTTCTGCGGAATGGGGGTTAATAGCTGTAGTTTGCCTCCTGTAAAGAACTCACGGGGGTGAGGAGTAAAGCTAACTACGGTCGGATAGATATGGGGTTGCTGCGTAGACTTAAATGAATCAATAATTGGTCGCAAGACAGTACGATGCCCTTGATGAATACCATCAAAATTGCCAAGAGCGATCGCCGTAGGGGTTCTAATTTGTTCGATTGAAGATGCTATAAACACGCTTTACATTTTTACATATTTTTACATTATTTATGTCTAGATGCATCATTTAGATAGTTCAGGAATAGTAGATGTCGATCATAGAACGGGAACTATAGCATTAACAAAATTTTAAGTAATACTATGGTGAAGCTGCAACATATTTCTTGGGCAACAATTTTACCGATCTTAAGCTCAATTAGCATTAATCTTTCCTCTGCTGCAAATATTCTCCCAGAAGCCGAATCAAGGGCGATCGCTAGTCAAACAGATCGATTGGCGCAACAACAAGAAGGCGATGACGAAATGCTTGATGCTTTGCAGAAGAGACAAGAAAACATTGAAAAGCTAAATCTAGATAAAGTACCCAAATTAAGCAAACCAGAATCTAAATACTCATTGTCTCCAACTGTAGCCTTTAGAATGCTGGCGATCGGATTACCCGCTACAATTCTAGTCTTTTTAATCGGCAAGCCAATAGTTAAAGGAATTTTAGGCGTATTTAAAAGTAATTATCAAGAGAATTTTGGTAAACCTAAAGTACCAGAAGGCTCGATAAGTCTTCACGCTCGTTCTTTTAAAGAGATTACTTTAATTGGGAACAAGGCAGAGAAAATTAATCATGACAAGTTTGGCAATGAGGAGTTTTTACTCTTGCTGAGAATCAAGATCAGTATGGCTAAAGAAGCAGAAGGGTATCAAGGTTTAAGCAACTGTGTCGATCTAGTTCAGGCAGGGATCATTGCTCAAAAAAGCTTCTTACGCTTAGAACAGACTGAGTTACGCTACCGTAGCCGTAAACAACAAGAATTTTATCGCTACGTTGCCGAAAATCTTGAAGGTGAAATTGATAAAGAGGCTTTTGCCCAAAAAATTAAGCAGAAGCAAACGGAAATATTACCTGCGATCGCCACCGAAGAAGGAAGAGATGCCATCGAAGCCTATACTAAAGAACTGAATATTCTCAGTCAATACAAACTAGGTTTAAAGTTATTATCATTATTCAAGCAGTATGAATTAAAGGATTTTTCTATTCTTAAAAAGATTGCCGATGTAGTAGAAAGCTTTGAAGGCAAGGATTTAATTAACAGTGATGATTTAATCTCTCCCGTATTAGAAAACTACGAAAGCTTTGAAAAACTCGGTCCAATTATTGGCATGTCGCCAGCTGAAAGTACGCCTCAAGCTTATGCCAGAATCCTACAGGTAATTGGTTTAACGAGCCGTCACGGCAAAGCATATCTCGAATTTGAACAGCTAGTTCAACTCCTGAAAAAATGGGAACAACCCTATAAGGCGATCGCTTTAGTACGTAAAGAATACACGGAAGCTCAATACAGTATTCCTGCTGAGTTTAAGCAAGATATTCCAGGCTGGAATACCTATCAAAAATATGCTGAGTATCTCCCCGATTTGTAATTGCGATCGCCTTATCAATGAACATTGAACATTGAACAATTGATTAATCAGCTAAATGACATTGGATTTTGTAGTTAGCTGTAATATTCCTTGAGTGACGCTGGGAAACAATCGATGTAAAAAAGAGGGGATTTTTGCTGAACCAACTATTACCTCTGCTTGAGGATGCTTAACTGCATCCCAAATAGCTTGAGCAACTTCTTCAGGTTGACTAGCTAAAGGACTAGCGAGCATTTTTTCCATTGCTTGACGACGGTTTTGTTCTTCTTGAAGAGCGCCATCTTTAAAAATTGCCCGTTCTAAAAAGTCACTATTTGTGACGCTCGGATGTATTCCTGAAACATGGATGCCTTGGGGTTGCAATTCTAAACGCAGGGTTTCGGTTAAACCCGTAATTGCATATTTGCTGGTGCAGTAGGCGGTCATTTTGGGTAAAGGAACTTTGCCCCCAAAAGAGCCGACATTAATAATATTCCCTTGTTTTCTAGATATAAAATGGGGTAACAATGCTTTGATGGTGTAGATATATCCCCAGAGGTTGACGTTAATAATTTTTTCCCAATCTTCAATGCTAGTTTCAGCCATCGGCGCACTCATGCAGATCCCAGCATTATTAATCAAAACATCAATAGTAGAAAATTGTTCGATGCCCAATTTAACTAATTCTTCTACGCCCGAGCGATCGCTTACGTCTGTGGCGATCGCTAATACTTGTCTGCCATAACTTTTTAGTTGTTCAGCAGTAGAATCCAATTGGTCTTTAGTTCGGGCGGTAATAATTAGATCGTAACCATTTTTGGCGAACAGTAAAGCAGTAGCTTTGCCAATCCCTTGAGATGCGCCAGTGATTAAAGCAGTAGAAGACATATTTTCAGAGCGTTTTTAGAGCGAAACTAGATAGATAGCATAAGTAGGTAGGTCAAATTAATTATAAGAGATGCTTTTGTAGAGGAGTAGGGAATTAGGGAAAGACAACTAATACTTGAAAACACTACAATTCAGCAATGCCCAATAATTAATTGTCTATCGAAAAGCGATCGCACTCCTGGCAAATCTAACTGACAACTAGCTAGTATTTCTTTGACCGTCTTTGCTTGGTTTTTTTCACAGGCAAGCATAAATTCATATTCCGCATCAGATAAGTTTGCCATCTGGAATTCAAAATCAAAGAAAGTTTTACTGGGAAAGCCTTGCATACAGGGATGACATTCGGGAATAGCTTGATTTAATACTTCATCGTCCGACCAATCTTGTTTATTTAGGGGTGGCTTGCTTAAGAAAAACTCGTAATGGGTCAAACTGGGGTCTAATAATTCAATTAAACGATAAAGTTCGCGATCGCTTAATGCTTTTGACCTAGAGATCAGATCCTCGGATTTACCGACTAGGCGCTCTAACTGCCAATATTTGGGATTAGAAAAACCAACAAAATCTAAACCAGAAGAATCAATCAGCTTGAATAACGTCTCCACGTTGTAGTCAATTTCCTGGGGATGAACATACATATCCGCAAAAGATTCATCCCGATGATTTTCCAGCGACCAAAGCTTTTTCTCTTGCTGAAGCAAACGATTATGTTCGGGTAGGTTAGCAAAGATATCCCTGCCAACTTTGACCCCATCGCGATAGTCACCGCGTTTATCTCCTTGCAGTAGAGCGATCGCTTTTTGCATGAGAGTAATTTCCCAGCGTCCCAATTCAGCATAGACAAATATGTGTAAGATACCCCCTGGCTTTAATTTCTGCGCTAACGCCTGAATCCCTTTTTCTGGTTCGGGTAAATGATGCAATACTCCTACACAGTTAATAAAATCAAACTCACCTTCTAATTGGATAGCTTGTTCTAACTTGAGATTATAAAAATTGACTGGTTTAGGGTGTTTAGCAATTACCCCCGAACGATGACAACGTTCCCGAGCAACTGCCAATGCTTTTTCACTCAAATCGATCGCCGTTACTTCTGCTTGAGGATTTTGATGAATTAGATAATCTGTACCCGAACCTGTACCGCAACCTGCATCTAGGATACGGATTTCCTGGGTTGCTGGTTTCATTCCCGTACAAAAACTATAGGCTGCTATCCAACTCCAGCGCCAGTTATAGCCAGGAGGTTCGAGATCGGAAAGAGGATCGGGAGGGAAAGGATAGGTGTTGTATAAATTGGCAACGGCTTGGTTAATCGCTTGTGAATCAGACATCATTCAACAGTGAACAGTGAACAGTGAACAGTGAGCAATTACCTCTTCTTGAAAAAGGAAGATTGTAATTTTAGAGGGGAATTAAAATAGCACACCCTAACTAAACACCAACTACTTGAGCGCGTTTATAAGCTTCATCGAGTACCTCAGAGAGGGTAGGATGAGTATGGATATTAAAAGAGAGATTTTGCACAGATTCTCGCTTGGCGATCGCATTTGCTGCTTCTTGAATTAAGTCGGATGCATGAATGCCAATGATATGTACTCCTAACAATTCTCCCGTGTCTTGACGATAGATAACTTTAGCCACACCTTCAGTTTCGCCTTCAGCTAGAGCTTTGGAGTTACCTTTATAGAAGGACTTGACTGTAGCTACTTGCCAGCCTTCGGTTTGTCCTAATTCTTTAGCTTGGGCTTCGGTTAAGCCGACATAGCTAATTTCAGGATGGGTAAAGGCAGCAGCGGGAATGCAACGATAGTCTATTTCCTTGTCTGCACCACACATATTTTCAATGGCAATTACTCCTTGTCCTGAAGCAGCATGAGCTAGCATCATTTTACCTGTAGCATCTCCTACCGCCCAAAGATGAGGTATGGGTTTGCCGTCACGTAATACCTGCATTTTATCGTTGACGGGAATAAAACCTCGTCGATCGATTTCCACGGCTAAAGTTTCCAGACCAAGTTTTTTGGTGGCGGGAATACGTCCAGTAGCTACTAAGCAAGCATCTACTTCGAGGACTTCTACTACCTCTTTAGTTTTCGCATCGGTTAATTCAATTTGGACAGGAGTACCAGGAGTTATTTTAGTGGCAAAAACACCCTTATAGGTTTCAATATCTCGCCCATCGAGGAGGACTTTTTTGGCGATTTTAGCAATATCAGGATCGAAACCAGGCATCAAAGTATCTAAGGCTTCGATCATAGTTACTTCACAACCCAAAGCCGTATAGACATCAGAAAATTCCAAGCCAATATAGCCACTACCAATAATCGCAATCCAGTTAGGAAGGGACTCAAGCTTTACCGCATTATCGCTAGTAAAGACAGTTTTACCATCAATTTCGACACCTCTGGGGACAAAAGGTACTGAACCTGGACAGAGCATAATATCTTTGGCGGTATAGGTTTTATCGCCATCTTTACCTGATACTTTCACCTTTTGAGTTCCCGCTAGCTCTCCCCAACCCGTAATAATATCCACCTTGAGACGCTTGAGACTATTGGTTAAATCCCCTTGAATTTTATTAACTAGATTAGTAGCATGATCGGCGATCGCCTGACGCTCAAACTGCACATCACCTAGTTGAATTCCCATGTCTTGGAGGTGATGGCGATCGCCAAATTCTCTAACTCTACCAGAAGCAGCTAGTAAGGCTTTAGAAGGAATACAGCCACGGTTAACACAAGTACCACCCATGTCCCCCGCCTCAATAATTGCTGTTTTTAAACCGCTTTTAACCGCATGTAGTGCTGCACCGTGACCACCAACACCTGCCCCAATAATAATTAAATCGTAATCAAACTCACTCATTGCTATTTCTTCTATAATTGCTGCAATCTTTAATATTGTAAAGTTTATCTGCGATTAAATAGAGGAGTGCGATTCGTTTTTTAGCTAATACATAAGTTCTCAGGGAGTGACAAGGAACTCAAAAGCGAGATGAGTAGTGGCGATCTTAACGAGAGGGAGTGCCTGAGCTTTGGGGGTAGTCCTTGAAATTGGCAATTTTTTTGCAAAAGCCAAAGAAGTAAAATATAAATATCCCCTCCGACTACCAATCATTTGGGGATGTTCGTTCAAGTATTTTATTCTTAACTAAGAGTATATCAAATGAGTAACCCTGTAATCGAGACTGATATTGCCGATATTCTCAATGAAATTAAATCTGACCAGAAGAAAATTCTTGAGGAGGTTAATGCTCTCAAACTCGGTCAAGCCAGGATTGAAGGTAAAATTGAGGCTGTTGATGAGAAGCTTTCTGGACAAATTAATGCTCTTGACACTAAAGTCGATCAGTTAGATAAACGCATTGGCAACCAGGAATTCACTAACCGAGGTGTCTTCATCGGTTTGGTTGTCGTTATTCTCGGTGGTGCTGCTAAACTCTTCGGTTTCATGGGTAATCCTTAATTTTGCACTTTTAATTATTGGTGTACCCTATCCAAAATATTAATCTACTAGCGATCGCCACAACTACTCAAAATCGCGATCTTTTTTTGCAAGAAGAATTATCTTCAAACAACGCAGAGGAAGGAGTTTATCAAGCTCTACAGTCAAACCAAACTATCAAAATCAATCATAACTTGCTTGGTTATGAAGTTCTTGGCAACGATTATGGCAGATTTCATTCATTTGTTTGTAATGGGTTAGAAACTGATTTTGCACATAAGCTAAATATCAAGTTAAATCAACATGGATTAATTGACCAATACGAACAAGCAATTCAAGCGAGTAATTATGCTAATCATCCAGATACAGGTACAGAACCAGTTTTATGGATACCTTGGGCAATTATAGAATTAGCGATCTGAAAATAAAGTTGAATTTTGCTACTTCAAAGATGAAATTTTAGTAGTTGATCGAATTATGTGGCGGATTGTGCGATCGCCTCTAATCATTCAAAAGAAACTTATCACAGACACTTTTTACATCAGGACGATGAATTGTATCACTATATTCTTCCCATTGCTCCTGTGACCAACTGTGATTATACATTGTGGCTTCTTGGACTTTTTCCACTGAAGGACGACGTAGCTGTTCGTATTTACTAAACTGTTGATTAATAATTTCTAGATTGTCTAAGTCATTATGCTGGATAATATTGGCGATCGCCGTACCGATAACAGCAGCATCTGCTAAACCCTGATTAGCTCCTTGAGCGGCAAAGGGAGGCATTCCATGAGCAGCATCACCGACCAAGACTAGGCGATTATTACTCCAGATTGTTGGTTCGGGGATATTAGCTGGATGGATATAGTAAGGTCTCTGAATTATTGCTTGGGGTGGTGATAATTCGATTACCTGAGCGAAAATAATCGGGAAATTCGCTTTATTTAAAATGTCTGTTGCTAAGTTGATAATTGCTTCAGGGGATTGATGCAGCTGTTCATATTTTAAAGCAGTGTGAAATAGATAACTGAGGGCATTCTCACCTTTTTTAATTAAGATTAACCTGGGTGAATCAATGTTTGGAGATTTTAATTGAGGAGAATCATTGCGTAGGGTGACTACCATATCCCCTTGGAAATATTTCTCTTCTAGCTGCTGCATAATTTCGTGGGAAACCTGCTCGATTTGCATACAAGCAATCGCTGAAAAACCCGAATACTTTGGTTTTGCCCATTGACTCAAAGCTGAATCAGCATAAACTAGCTGGCGTACCGTAGAATTAATCCCGTCTGCTGCAATAACCAGCTTGGCTTTAAATTGATGGTCGTAGGTAAGTTGAGGTGAGACAGCAGGAGATACAGTATTAATTGGCTGCTCGGTAGCGGTCTTTTCCCAGTGAGCAAAAGGATTAGCCGTAATTTCGCGACCGCTGACACAGTTTACAGTTACATAA
The DNA here is from genome assembly GCA_039796815.1 of Cyanobacteriota bacterium. Taxonomy (GTDB): domain Bacteria; phylum Cyanobacteriota; class Cyanobacteriia; order Cyanobacteriales; family Xenococcaceae; genus Waterburya. Next base: position 14,481 of record JBDKJC010000002.1, read on the forward strand.
CTGGCATCTTGAGTAATAGCTACACAACGATGATTAACTTTAACTATTGCTGATGGCAGTAAACTTCTTAACTCAGTTTGCAATTGGTACCAAGGAAGTGAAACTTTTCCTTCTCCGTAGCGGTCGTACCAAAAGTCAAAATCTAAAGGAATTGAACGGACAACTTTTCCCTCTGTGTTTTTGTGAAACCAAAATCTTTTTTTGACTGTCTGTTGGTTATTTCCTGCGCTTTTTTGGCGACGAGCTTGACTATATCCTAGACCGACTTTTTTTATCTGTTGATAAGCATCCTCACTAATACATTTGAGTGCTTTTAAACCATTGGGTAAAAGATCGACTACCTGTCCAACTTCGCGAAAGCTGCGAGCTTGTTCAACTACCAGAATATTATTAATCCCTCGCTGACGTAGAGCGATCGCCGTAGCTAAGCCTACTGGCCCTGCACCAACAATTAAAACATCATAGATTCGATCTAGTGGAGCTAAATTCATGGCAATTTGAGTAAGTTAACTTCTCCCCAAAATGCTATCAAAGAAATAAGATTGCCACAAAAGTTTACAAGTTTGAGATGAGCTAAAGTTTCTGCTTAAATTGGCGATCGCCACAACTGTCAAATATTAGAATCTTTAATATACAAGCTCTCTATCTGTGATATGTACCAAATAGAAATGGAGGTCAAGTTGAAGCGTGTTCCATCAGATGCAGTTCTCATCATCATTGATGTGCAGAAAGCAATCGATCATCCTAGTTGGGGTCGGCGCAATAATCCTCAAGCCGAGAACAACATTGCAAGATTATTAAATGGTTGGCGCACAACACAGAGACCGATCATTCATGTTCGGCATCTCTCAATTGAACCAGAGTCAACTTATCGCCCAGGACAAGAAGGGTGTGATTTCAAGGAAATCGTTTTGCCTAGAGCAGATGAAGTCGTTGTGGAAAAACAAGTAAATTGTGCCTTCATTGGAACTGATCTAGAAAAATGGCTGAGAAATAACAATTGTCAAACCCTAATTGTCACAGGTGTCATCACCAACAATTCTGTTGAGGCTACAGTAAGAGTGGCGGGGAATCTCGGTTTTGAGACCTATGTCATTTCAGATGCCACAGCAACGTTTGACAAGTTAGATTTAAATAGCAAGTTACACCTAGCGGAAGACGTTCACGCTTTATCACTAGCAAATATGCAGGGGGAGTATGCAACAGTAGTGGATACGGAAACTATATTACATGGCTTGTAGCGACGTAGCCTCATAATTCGCTTGCACACTGACCGTATCGAGTCTTTTCGCTAAGTTTGAAAAGCTAATTCTGACTAAAGCTTCTAAAAAATAAAAATTTCGTAGTTGATCGACTATGTGACATCTTGCACGTTAGCCTAGTAAATTAAAACATTTTTATATATTTACTGATGTATTTGAACTTCAACTTGAGCAAAAAACCCAAATTCAAGCAAATATTAGCGGGGTTAATGGCATTTGTCTTGGTTGTTTTGACCTCTTTACCGAGCTTCAGCTCGGAGAGCAGAAACTATGGCGAAGCACTACAAAAATCAATTTTATTTTATGAAGCACAACAGACGGGCAAACTACCAGAGTGGAATCGTTTTCCCTGGCGGGGAGATTCTACCCCCAAAGACGGTGCAGATGTCGGTTTAGACCTTACTGGTGGTTGGGTTGATGCGGGAGACAACGTTAAGTTTAATTTTCCTTTGGCGTTTTCGGTGGTTAATTTAGCGTGGGGTGGAATTGAATATTATGATGCTTATCAAGCATCAGGTCAGCTAAAGCATTTATCGCAGAATATTAAATGGGCTACTGATTATTTACTCAGTTCTTTTGCTAACGATAATCCTGGGTCATATGTTCTTTATGGACAGGTGGGCAATGGCGAGCTAGATCACAATTGGTGGGGTCCATTGGAGGTGGTGCATTACGAAATGGAGCGTCCAGCCTACAAAATCGATACGACTTGCCCTGGAACAGATTTAGCGGCAGAAACTGCTGCTGCGCTGGCTTCTAGTTCAATTTTATTTCGGAGTAATGGTGATACGGAATATGCCAATTTACTAGTTCAAAAAGCCGAACGACTGTTTGATTTTGCAGATACTTATCGGGGTAAATATTCTGACTGTCTTAAAGAGGCTAATCCTTTTTATACTTCCAATAACGGGTATCTGGATGAGTTAGTTTGGGGCGCAATTTGGTTACATAAAGCGAAACAAGCTCAAGGTATCGATTCAGAATATTTAGCTAAGGCGGAGTCTGAGTATGTCCAGATGAGCAAACCCTATAACTATACCTACCAGTTTGATGATAAATCTTATGGTACTTATGTCTTGCTCGCTCAAGCAACAGGCAAGGAAGAATATCGGCAAAGAGCTGAAGCTTGGTTGGATTTTTGGACTGTCGGCTATCAGGGAGAGAAAATCACCTATACTCCAGGTGGTTTAGCTTTTTTAGTTAAATGGGCTTCTGCTGTTTTAAGTGCCAATACTAGTTTTGTCGGCTTTATTTATAGCGATTGGCTAAAATCCCAAGGGCAAACCGATAAAGCACAGCGTTATTTTGATTTTGGCGTCAGTCAAATTAACTATATCCTAGGCAAAAATCCTGCTCAACGCAGCTACCAAATTGGCTATGGCGAAAATTCCCCGAAAAACCCCCATCATCGCACTGCTCACGGAAGCTGGCTCAACAATATGTCTGACCCAGTAGAAACTCGTAACCTATTAATGGGTGCTTTGGTAGGTGGTCCAGATGAGCAGGATAACTGGTCAGACGATCGCACTGATTGGGTTAGGAATGAAGTAGGCGTAGGGTACAATGCAGCTTTTACTGGGGCTTTAGCTAAAATGTATCTTGAATTTGGTGGCGAGCCACTACCAGAAGTAACTTTTCCCGCAGTGAATCAACCACAGATTTATGTTCAACCTAAAATTAAGGAAATTCAATCAGCCACTGAATTAACTCTTTCGATCGTTAATCAGTCTCATGCTCCTGCTAAGGGGATTGAAAATCCTGTCTTACAAATATTTTACCAAGCCAAGTCCGAACAGCCAGGAAATATATCTATATCGGCAGTATCCCCAAATTGTCCTGTTAATTCCGTAGCCCAACCAGTTAAGCTAAAAGATGGTATTTTCTCGACTCAAGTAAGCTGTGAAGGAACAGTAATTTATCCAGGAGGAGAAGAAGATTACAAAAAACAAATCATTGTCAAACTCACCCATGAATCGGCTAATAATGGCGGTTGGTTTGGCAGCTTGAGCCGTATGTTTACTAAGCCAATGCAAATTACTAAGATTTGTCTGTTCGATCGCGACGAACTACTCTGGAAATCAGAACTGTAATTTCTTAAATTTCTTGGCGATCGTCTCAACACCCATCAGATGAAGCTTTCTCTGTGAATGACGCTCATTTGCCTAGCTCGAAGATTAGCGTGGTACTTTACTCCTTAAAATGGTAGTTATAGCGCTACGCGCTGGGGTAAAGGGTAAAGGGTAAGGGGGAAAGTTTACTCTCTCAAGGTTTTAGCTTCTTGGAGCAGTCGCTTGTCTGGGCATAGCCCAAGACCGCGCTGCTCCGCTTTTACGAATGTCCTAATCTTAATGCGTAACGCTATAGTTGAATATTACCAAAATCGAACTTTACCAAAAAGCTAAGAGTTAACTAATTAAAAACGTAGTCTATTTTAATGAAAACGGCTGTATGTTGGGTAGTTATTTATTTAAACTTGCTTGGTCTTTAATCAATATTTAATCAATAAAATCAGTACAAAGCCTTTTTATTAAGAAAATATTAAATATTTAGGGTTTACGTATATTCACTATTTTATATATTTGCAGTCTTGATTAATATAATTTTATATCGCATAAAAAGCGTTTATTAAACATAGGAAGTATCAGTTTAAACAGAATTATTATCATAGTTTAATTACCATGATGTAGATCATTCACTAGGTAATGAGTAATTTAAAGTTTTTAACTGTCTTGTGTAAAAAAATGGAGAAATCAAAGTATTCTACTGAAATTTAACTTTCAAGATAGTTTGAAAATTCAAACTCTGGTCTAGCAAAACATTAAAAACCGTTCATTTTTTTTTGCCAATAAATCATGATTTCTCTACCTCTAGAATCCGAGTTACAAGTTGTTCGCCTCAAAATGTATCTTGACCGCAATCCTCAAGAAGCAGTTGAATTAGCACTACAGCATTACGAAGACTTTCTCGCCTTGGCGGTTAAGTATAAAAAGCTGCAATCTAAATTAGAAGAAATTGAATCTTGTATGCTCGATTTCAGCGAAAGTTATGGGTTTTAGTTGATACTCAAACTGGTAAGAAAGTTTAGCAACTAGCTGGAATTTTCTCTGATTAGCTAAAAAATATTGCATAAATATATAATCGTAAACCTATGGATATATACTGAACATTTAGAATAACTTCTTCAACAAGCGATGTGTCCTCGCGCTATAATTCCTAAACCAAGATCCCCTCTACGACCCGCTAAACTCTGGATTTTGTTGGTAGGGGTTAATAATTATCGCGATCGCCAAAATTTATCGGCGCTACAATATTCTGCTTTAGACTGTCAGGGGTTGGGAGAAGCCTTAAAAGAAGCAACTGCTAGTTTGACTAATAAAGAAGTTATTATTCATCATGATTTTGTTAGTGAGTCTCCTCAATTAATCGCAGTCCAGCAAAGTATCCAGCACATTATTAACTCTGCGGAAAAAGATGATACAGTTCTGTTTTACTTTTCAGGACACGGTGTTTTAGAAACCGAAACTCAACAGGTCGTTTTATGTTTAGCTGATACCAATACTCAAGATCTTCTGGTTACGGGTTTACCTTTAAACAACTTACTTAAACAGTTAAGTAACTGTGCAGCCAGTCAACAGTTGGTGTGGTTAGATGCTTGTCATAGTGGCGGAATGACTCTAAGGGGGACAGCATCTTTAGGCGATCCTAGTTCGCAATTAGTGAAGACATTACGTCATAAAGCAGCAGTCAGCCAGGGTTTTTATGCTTTACTATCTTGCGATCAAACTCAACAGTCTTGGGAGTTTCCCGAATTAGGACACGGAGTATTTACTTATTATTTAATGCGGGGTTTGCGGGGAGAAGCTGCTGATTCTCAGGGGATAATTGAAGCCGACGCTTTATATCAATATGTCTATCATCAGACATTACGCTATATCGATAAAACCAACCAGCAAATTCGCCTAATTAATCAGCAAAAGAGTAGTCGCGGAGAAAGCAAACTTCAATCGGAGTTTCCCTTGCAAACTCCCAAGCGGATTGTAGAAGGGTTTGGCAAGGTGATCTTAGGTAAAAAGTCATTTTGTAAGTTAGATGTTAATCCCCGACAGGCTTTGGTAGTTGATGGCGGATTTAAGGCTAATAGTACGACTCTGGCTTTGAGTCAGATATTACAGAGTGGGGGAGATTTTAACCTGAGATATTTTCCCCAAACCAACGAACATTGGTCAGAGGTAAAAAAGGCGATCGCAACTTGTCTTAATACTCAAAACGAAACTAACGAAATCAGCACCGCTTTACTATACCTGCGAGGAAAAGTAGAGACGACAGATACAGGGGAATCTTGGTTGGTTTTACCAGATGGAATTAGCTTATCGCGTTTCTGGCTCAGAAAAATGCTGCAAAATTCCCGCGCTACTCAGCAGATTGTCATTTTAGATTGTCCTGGAGCAGATTCTCTAGCAGACTGGGTTGAAGATTTACGACTAGAAGCAGATCGGGGACAATGTTTAATTGCAGCTAATGCCAGCTTAGATTACTCTCAACAGTTTGCCAATATTGTTCTAGAAACCTTGCGCCATGCTGATGCTGAATTAGGATTACCAATTGCAGCCTGGATTAGTCAGCTACAAATCGCTTTAGCGGGAACAGGGATTACTCCTCAAGTTTGGTTATCGGGTACTCAAGGAGTAATTGAATTACTGACTGTCAAAAATGGTAAGAGTGAACAGCAAATATTTGACTTAGGGATTTGTCCTTATATGGGATTGAAGGCTTTCGATCGAGCCAGCAGCGAATATTTTTATGGTCGAGAAGCCTTAGTCCAAAAGTTGGTTAATCAGATTAGCCAGCAGACTAGTATTGCGGTGGTGGGTGCTTCTGGAAGTGGCAAATCCTCTGTGGTACAGGCGGGATTAATGGCTCAACTTAAACAGGGTAAACAAATCCCAGGAAGCGATCGCTGGTGGCTAGGTTGTTTTCGTCCTGGAAGTAAGCCAGTACAAGCTTTAGCGAGGTTATTAACCGACTCTTTAGATCGGCAATCTCAAGCGCAGCAACAATTACAAATTGAAGGTTTACTCTATCAAGGAGTGGAAGGATTTGTCCGCTGGTTGCGCACTCGCACTGAAACCATGGTAGTGTTGGCGATCGATCAGTTCGAGGAATTATTTACCCTCGCGGGAGAGAGTGAACGTCAAGAATTTCTGGAATTAATCTTAGGTGCAGTTAAATATGCAGGCGATCGCTTTAAACTAGTTTTAACTATTAGAGCCGATTTTGTGGCAGCTTGCCTCGAAAACCCAGAATTAGCCCAAATATTGCAGAAAAACAGTATTTTAGTGCCACCGTATTTAATGGAAGCCGATTATCGCCAGGCGATTATTAAACCAGCACAACAGGTAGGTTTACAGGTGGAGTCTGGTTTAGTCGAGGTGTTGTTACAAGATTTAGATCGTTCCTCTGGAGATTTACCTTTATTACAGTTTGTCTTGCAGCAGCTATGGTCAAAAAGAGAGAATGGTCAATTAACCCTGAAAGCTTATCAAGAGTTAGAAGGGGTAAAAGGTTCATTAGAAAGACAAGCACAGGCAGTATACGATCGCCTCGATCCTGAATCTCAAGACTGTGCGCGTTGGATTTTTCTCAACCTCACCCAGTTGGGAGAAGGGACAGAAGATACTCGTCGTCGCCTGACTAGATCTGATTTAATCGTTGCTAAATATTCCGCCGAATTAGTCGATCGAACCTTGCAGACTCTAACCGATGCCAAGCTGTTAGTCGTGAATCTAGATAACGGTAATAATCTTGGACAAAGCCGTAGCGCAGCTAACCCTCCAGAAGATGACGAACTATTCCTCGAAACCATGCGTCAGGAGGCAACAGTAGAAGTTGTCCACGAAATTTTGATCCGTCATTGGTCAAGTTTACGCTGGTGGCTAGAAGAAAATCGCTCAAGATTGCGATCTCAACGTCAGATTGAACAAGCAGCAGGATTATGGTTGCAAAAGCATCAGCAGGATGACTTTTTACTCAAGGGTGTTCGCTTAGCTGAAGCGGAAGAGATCTTTATTAAATACACCGATGAGTTATCTGATACGGCTAAAGAATATGTCGCCACCTGTATTGATGCCAGATTAGACGAAGAAAGAGCAGCCAAAAAACGCTTACGCAAAGCACAATTAACCGCTGTGGCTTTAGGTATTCTCGGACTCGCTGCCACTACTTTTGGTTTAGATGCTCATCGCCAGAAAGTAATAACTCAAATAGGTGCGATCGATAACTTAGATTCGGTTGCCGAAGCGCGACTATTATCGAATCAACAATTAGAGTCTTTAACCACTAGTGTTAAAGCAGGGGAACAACTTAAAGAAATTAATGGTTTAGCCAAACTTGTCATCAGCAAAGAACACTGGCGTAAAATTGAACTAAAAACTGCCGCAACATTACAACAGTCTATCTATGGCACTCAAGAATTAAATCGAATCGAAGGCTACAGTCAACAAGTAAATGCTATCAGCATTAGTGACGATGGAGAGATATATGCTACGGCTTGTGATGATAAAACGGTTAAAATTTGGCAACAAGACGGCGCTTTAGTAAAAGCACTTACTCCAAAAGAAGCACAAACAAATCCTCTTACTCTAACTTTAGATGGTAAAAAAGAGCAGATTATCAATCCTGTTTATCTGCCTAAAAAGATCTCAAGATCAACTAAGAATAAAACTTACTTAATTTCTGCTAATGATGATAGCATTGTGCAACTAAGATCTAAAAGCAATCACCGATTAATTACTTCCTATTCCCATCCAGAATCAGTTAATCATTTAAGTCTTAGTCAAGATGGCAAGCTATTAGCTACCACAACTATTGACGGTAAAATTAATATCTGGAATCAAAAAGGTATCTTGCAACAGAGTTTAGTTGGACATACGGGAGAAATTACCAACATTAAGTTTTTTCCTAATAATACCAATAGTAATTCTAGTAATTCCTATAAATTAATTTCTACTGGTGTAGACAAAACCGTGAGAACTTGGCAGATATTTAATCGCTACTCTGAGCGAGTTGAAGAAATTTATAGCGTTGCAATTTCGCCGAAAAATCTTGATACTTTTACTATTGCTAAAGGAGATGTCAATGGAGATAGCAAACTTGAAATTTGGCGTAATAATCTTGATGGAACACAAAAGCTATTGCGCACTTTACCAGGACAGCAAACAACTATTTCACAAATCAAATATAGCCCTGATGGTAAGATAATTGCTGCCGCGACTTGGGACAAAACAATTCAACTTTGGAATGCTCAAACAGGTAAGTTAATTAATACTCTTAAAGGTCATCAAGATGGGGTTAATAGTATTACTTTTAGTCCTAATGGTCAATTTCTAATCTCTGGTAGTGAAGACAAAACTATTAATATCTGGAACATAGCACAAGCAAAACTAATTAAAACTTTAACTGGACATACCGATAGCATCAAAGCAGTTACAGTTAGTCCTGATGGTAAATTAATCGCTTCGGCGGGTTACGACAACATAATTAAACTCTGGACTATTAAAGGTGAATTATTACAGACGATTGAAGCGCATAATCTAGCAATAACTTCCTTGATATTTTCTGCCGATAGTAAATTTTTGGCCTCTGGAAGTTGGGACAACACAGTTAAGATCTGGTCGATTAAAGATACAGGTAAAAGCAACGATTTATTACATACTCTGGCGGGACATCAAGACGGCGTAACTACAATTAGTCTTAACTCTGATGGTACAGTATTAGCGAGTGGTAGTGGCGATCGCACGATCAAACTTTGGAACATAAAAACAGGGGAGTTAATTAAAACCCTGCGGGGACATACTAGTCAGATCAACAGTTTAGCGTTTAGTCGTGATGATCGGTCAATAATTAGTGGAGAATCACAACAGGGTTTATGGTGGTGGAATTTAAACTTAGATAATTTATTAGATCGAGGTTGCGATCGCTTAGCTGATTATCTGGCTACTAATCCTAATGTTAAACCAGATGACAGGCAACTTTGTCGTTAAACTACTAAAAATATGTCAATTTTAAATGTATTTAAAATTGACATAAATTCTTATTTAAAACTTAATATACAAATAAAAAATTAGGCTAGATAATTTTATCAATAAAGCTATTAGCCTTTAGCTCTTAGCTCTAAAAATTACTAAAATCTATTTATTTTTAACTATAGTTTTTTAAAATGAAGCCTTACCAATTATTAAAAATCATTTTAATCGGTACAGTTACCTTTAGCATGTTAATTTTTAAAGTTAACGCTCAAAATAATCCAAGTGTTACGAATAATAATAATGAAAACGTTGATATTGATGTACAAGAAGCTGGTTCGCAACAACAAGGACAGAGTGCCAGTAGCGGGACATCAGAAGTAACTGTAACTGATGAAGATGCCAAAGATAATTTTTGGACTAATGGTTCTCGTACTCAACTAATAGTTCCTGAAGGCAATGCTGCTTTGAGCTGCGGAGAACAGATGATTTCATTTTCTCGTTCAGGAGGTTTAAGCCTTGGTGTTGGTGCTGCCTCAATCAATTCTAGTGATAACCAAGGGCAACTTCCTGATGATTTTAAACCAAGTTTAACAGCAATTCAGCAATGTGCTAAACAAAAGAATATTGCCGAAGTTTTAGAACAATATCTCCAATTAGCTCAAGTAGATTTAGCGATCGCCCAGACTTATTTAAGAACCGTTTCCCCAGAAATATATGCGACTCTATTTGTCGAAAATGCTAAACATAAAGGAGAGATTTTATCAGAACAATCATTTACTAACTTAGCAACTAATTTACGCAATGCCGAATTTGAGCGGGTTGTTGAATGGCAAGATGGTTTTTATGGTGCAGCTTTAGCCAAAGACAGAGTTAAGTTGGAAAAAAGTCAGGAATTAAAAGTGCTGGAAAGAGATAAGAGACTTACCGAATTAGAGATTTTAGAATTAAA
>JBDKJC010000003.1:0-20924 GCA_039796815.1 Cyanobacteriota bacterium
ACTGCACCTTTAAGAAGAATTGCTGAAAACGCTGGTCAAAACGGTGCGGTAATTGCTGAAAGAGTCAAGGAGAAAGATCTAAGTATTGGCTTTAATGCTGCTACTAATGAGTTCGTCAACATGTTTGACGCTGGTATCGTTGACCCAGCCAAAGTAACTCGCTCTGCATTACAAAATGCTGCGTCGATCGCAGGAATGGTACTAACTACTGAATGTATCGTGGTTGATAAACCCGAGAAAAGTTCAGGTGCTGGAGCTGGCGGTGGCGCTGGTGATTTTGATTATTAAAGCTCTAAGCTCTAAGCTCTAAGCTCTAAGCTGACCGAAGGAAATCCTTTAGGGCTAAGCTCTAAGCTAATAGTACTGAATTTTAGACTGTCTCACCTGACTTTGTGGGATGGTCTTTTTTTGTGAGAGCTGTTTAAAATGGAAAATCTAGATAGAAAAATCGCGATCGCAATTTTCAAAAACTCCTAAAAATCAAGGGGAGCAAAGATTGATACGGTAATTTCCCAACACCTTAAAATAATTAATTGAATTAAAATCAAAATAAATAAGCAAGCTTAAACTATTAAGATAAATCTCAGTCAGAAATTATGAGTAATACTAGTAATTTTAGAAAGGCAATGCAAGAGGTTAAAGGACAAGCCGTCCTTGGCCCTAATGTCATTACCAATGCCCTGCCTTATTTGGGTGGTGGTTTAGTTTTAACCGCGTTGGGAACTTATGGTGGTTTGGGAGTAATTGATGCTCGCCCCGACTTATTCATGCCCACCTTTATTGGGGCGATGATCGCCGAATTGGTTCTCTTTTTTATTGCTCGTGGAGTTGCCACTCAGGGAAACAAGACTACTGCGCTACCTTTACTCGCTCTTTACAGTCTTCTCTCAGGTTATACCTTGAGTGGTATTGTTTATCTTGCCCTCAGTAGTTCTGGAGTTGGTATTCAAGGAGTCGGTATTGCAGCCCTTGGTTGTGGTGCGACTTTTATTGTCGGACGTAAAATTGGCTCTAACCTATCCGATGAAGATGGTTTAGCATTGTCTCAGACAGTCAGTTTGGGAGTTATGGCATTGTTTGTTGTCTTAATCGGACAATTACTCTTTTCCGTTTTTGGAATCTATACACCAAGCTGGCTAGAAGTAGCTATTTCTGGCGTGGGAGTAGCCATCTTTGCTGGAGTAGCGGTAGTAGACTTTTATATTTTGCCTCGTACCTATACCGACGAGCAATATTTACCCGCAGCGCTTTCGATGTACCTTACCTATATCAACCTTTTTGTATTTATTCTGCGACTATTAATTGCGATCAATAGTCGTGACTAACTGCTGCTAGGAATTAAGTCCGAAATTAATTATTAGTTATATTAATCCGCCTCTAGTTATTTTGGGGCGGTTTTTGTTGGGAATAATTTGTTGGGAATAAATAGAAATATAGATATTTAAAATGATTGATTTGACTTTAAAATTTAGATTTCAGAAAAGATTAGAGAGAATACGGAAGTGGTTGAGTAGCTAGAGTGATTAAACTGAGATTAATAAGTCCTAATTTATCTAGTCTTCATACTTTTAAAAGAATTAAGTATTCAATAGAAGTAGAGGTCTAATTTATTAATCTGTGGATAATTAATCTTGCAACCTGGTGTGACAAAATGCGTTGGAAACTGTTTGTAGAGTTCTGTTTTACAGTGTCAATTATTTATTTACTTGCAGGGGATTTATTTTTACCTCAACCTTATCGTAGTAGTAGTCAGCAGTTTAAAACTCATCTGAATCATTTTATTGTAAGTTTGCTACCACGTAAAGCAATTATTAATTTTGATACTAAACTTGATAAGTTTAACTGTTAAATTTACTTCTATGTTTTTTGCTTTATCCCCCATTAAATAAATAAAAAACAAATAAAATAATGGGGGACTTTTAAATATTTCTAAATACTGAATCCCAATTTTACTTTAAATAAATACTTCATCACACCAACTACCGTGTAAGCCATAAGGAACATGATGCTTAAGATGTAATAAAGCGATCGCTTTTTTGGCTAAATTTTCTCCATCTAAGATTGCTAAAGTCGAACGGTGTTTGCTACCGTCATATACTAAAGTTAGTATCCAGCCTGCATCTTCTTGTTCGGCGTTAGGTTTAGGAACAAAAATTGGTTCGCTGACATATCCACTAGGAGCAAAGGAATGCAATTCTCTTGACCCAGTTGCTAGATCTAGTTTTAAAATTGCCTGTAATGGCGCGTTACGCCCAGCATCGTTAGCTGCTGCACCAATATACAAATAGCGATGTTCTCGACCAACTTTATTCGGGTTATGGGTGGGAAACTCACAACAGCGATTCTCTAAGATCTCCCGCTCAACAGTACCATCATCTAGATTAAGCTTAAATCGCCACAGTTGACCAGGATCGAGACTGTCAAAATCTACTTCTTTATAGTTAGAATTAGGCTGCACTTGGGGCAGAGTTTGATAGGTAATAGAATCAACTATAATTTGGTTATCTTGCTCAAATGCATTCGCATGATGAAAGACAAAGCCTGAATCAACGCTAAAGGTTTTAATTTCTCTATTTTTTGGATCGCGAGGAATCAAAATTACGTTAGTGGGCTTTTGGGGTTGAAACTCGACACATTCTCCCGCACCACGCATCCCTAACAGGAAAGGAAGCGGATTAAAGTTAACGGGGTTCTGAAAAAAGATGGCGTAATGAGGTGTGATGATAAAGTCGTGGATAAAGGAAAAGCCAGGAATACTGTGGGCATGACGACGTAATAGCTTGCCATCAGGGGCAAATTCAAACAGGGTAATTTTACTCGAAAGCCCAGGATCGACTCGGAAGTTGACTAAACAGGGAGCGCCATCGTCCATTTCGCAGCTTGGATCTACCCAAGGATGAGCGGCAAAAGCATCTCCAGGAGATAATACACCGTCAAGATAATCAATCCCAATAGTTTCTAATGTCTTAGGATCTAAGCTATGAGGTTCTGCTGCTTCCCAAAGTGCTAGTAGTTTTCCTCCCCAGTAAATTACTCCTGTATTGGCAATATTTTTGAGTCTGAAATCAAAGATGTTGTTAAAGATTCCTCCAGGCTTTTGCGTCCCAAATACGCCTCGATAGAGAATTTTGCCCGCGTCTTTCTCTTTAACATAAGCCTCGGTTTGCACAAAGCGATTGCGATAATGTGCTTTGCCATCCTTAAAAGTAAAGGCGCTAATCATCCCATCACCATCAAAAGGATGATGAATTGCTGAACTACCAATATCTAGTAGGCCAGGCCCATTCCGAAACAAAGTTCCTGATAATTCGACGGGAATTTCACCCTCAATTTCCGTAATCTCATATTCGTATTCATTGGGTTGGGAATCATAACCTCGCTTCCATTCTTCAAGGTTATACGGTTGGCTATTGGCTGTTTGAGTAATGGTGTTGGTCATTATAGTTGTGTTTTTAAGCAATCCTGTTCTGATACAGTATCAAGAAATGTAAAGTTATCTTTATATTTTAAAGAATAAACTTTAGTTTTGCATCACAGCGATCGCTTTATTTAAAACACCATCATAATTCCTGAATTTTTTTGAGTTACTACTTAATCAAAATAGGGAAGTTTACTAGCTTAAACTTCCCTTGAAAATGTGATATTAATCAACAACAATCATTGGTCAATCATTTTTTTTAGATCGTCCTTAACGTTTTCAACACTATGTTGAACTTGGGCTTCTTCCTGCTTTTGCTGACCTTCGACTTTATCTTGAGGATTACCCGTTACTTCTCCTACCACTTCTTGTACTTTACCCTCAACATTTTTAGCAGTTGCATTAATGCGATCTTCTATACTCATGGAATTAGTTTTCTTATAATAAAATTTCCACTAGCATATCTACCTCAAGTCATGAAGTACATCCATCAAGAGATTGATTTAAATAGCTATTTTCCAAAGACATAATTAAGAGCAAAAAAACTTAAAATTTGTTTTTGCTCAATGATTAATGAGCAAGTTTTTAATTCTCATTCTCGTTGGCAAGTACAATAGTTCCTGAGGTTAAGTATTTTTTTGGACAATTTGCAGCAATTAAAGAGATGAAGACGGCTTTGCCCAGCAACCAAATAATTTTAGCCATAAATTTACAGACTAATATTCATCGCCAGGAATTACCCCATGAAACGTCAATTTTTTGTTTTAGTAGGTTTAAGTATGACCACTATTGCTATAACTGGCTGCACGCAACAGAAGACTGCTACTCATACAACCAGTCTAACTGCCGAAAGTTCAGTCGTCGACAGTCCCAGTCCTGCTAATTCTCCCACCAAAGAAATCTCAGAAACATCTAAAGTAATACGCTCAGGAACGTTTGTAGACGGAGAGCATCCCACCTCGGGAACTGCGCGCATTGTTGAAAAAGATGGTCAGCGCATTTTAGAATTTGATGAAACTTTTCAAACTTCTACTTCAGGCCCAGATCTAGTGGTGGTTCTGCATCGAGAGCCAGATGTGATTGGCTCTACTACGCCGCCTACCTATCCGATTCCCGAAGGTGATTATGTTCTTCTTGCCCCTTTACAAGAGTATAGCGGCACTCAGAGCTACGTGATTCCAGAAAATATCAATTTAAAAGATTTTCAATCTGCTGTTATTTGGTGTCGCCAATTTAATGCCACTTTTGGAGCTGCTAGACTTCAGTAATGAACTATTTTTAAAATAAAAATGTCAAGCAAAAGTTGGAGAAAAAAAATATGTTTCAACTTGCTTTGTCTGCTGACGTTGTATATAAGAAGAGGGTTTAATACTAGCTTGTTCTACAGCTTGATTAATAATATTGCGATCGCCATTGAGGTTCAAACAATGCACAAAAATCGTCTAGGTCATATGCGAAGCTGTATCCTTTAGGACAAAACAATTCTTCTAAAATAAACATGGGATGGGAGTGCTGAATTAAATACATTTTCAGCTTACTACTCCCTCCTTTTCTTAACCCGAACTCAGGTTTTAATTGGGTTGGCAAGAAACATACGGTGGGAGTTAAAAATAAATCACTTCACCCTTAGCATTCCCTTTTTAGCTGGTTTTTGTTGACACACTTTTTTAAACGAAGAAAAATCCGAAAATAATATTTCAGTATTTCTGTAAATACGATTTTCTGTAATTACTGATTTGCAGAATTAATTCCATTTACTGAACTTTAATGCAAAAGGCTCTAAGCATTTACAAAATCAAAACAGAAGTATTAGAAAAACTTCAACCGACTCACATCATCACTTAAGATCAATGCGATGTCTGTGCGGTTAATTTACCAGAAGTCGAGCGTGCGATCGCACAAATAACTAACTCCCATCCTCAAGTTATTTCTCTTCAGCCAGATCTCCTCAATGAAGTCTGGGACGATCTTGAACGAGTAGCTAATACTCTAGGAGTTGATTTCTTACCTGCTAATGTGAGCCAGAATTAGGTTTTGCGAGCCGTTTGCAAATTAATTTGAGTCTATTCGGATTTATTGTGAGCCGAAGCCTGGATTTTTTGGCAGATTAATCAGAGCCGAAAATGCCAGTTTTTGTGAGCCGAGGCTCTAACTTTTGCAAGCCACTACAGGTAGCGATCGACTATGGCTCGTATACTTCTTCTAGATAACTGTCTTCCCTTGCTATTATTACTCACGGAGACAAAAACATAATCTTCTGGCTTAACCTTACGTCTCAACACCGTTCGTCTCATTATTAAATATTCTTCTAGCTGCTCGGTAAGAGTATCGGTAATAGGCACAATTCGACTGGCACGTTTGGCAAATACTTTCAGTCCAGTTCTCTGTCCTTGGTGTAATATTTGCTCTAGCTTAAGATTGTGTAGTTCAACAGTTCGACATCCTTCCAAGCTCATGATACCAATTAAGAGGCGATCGCGCAGTAGAGGCAGACGTTGTTTGTTAGTTTTTGCCTGGTTCAGTTGAGATTCAATCTTTCCTAACAACAGTTCCAACTCATCTAGCTCTAAATAAGAAATGTTACTTGCTGGATCGACTCTTTCGGTGGGAGCTTTAACACCAGCAGCAGGATTTGTAGCGATTAATCCCTTGGCGATCGCAGCTTGGTAGAAAGTATGCACGATACTTAATTTATTGGCAATCGTACCAGTTTTATAACTCTCAGCAATCAAATATTGACGATAAAGCTTGATATCTTCTTTGTCAGCTTCTAAAATCGGCACGAGGTTATCTTTACACCAGTTGAAATATATCTTGCTTTGAGATAAGTAAGATTTAATGGTATCGGCTGAAGCTGCACCATCTCCAACTTCTATTTCTAGAAACTCAGCAAATATTTGTTCAATCGATATTGCCCCCTTTACAGGGTTAGCTTTGATAATAGGTTCAATTAATTGAGATTTGGTTGCTTGCTTTACTGGTACAATATCGATTTTCATTGTCAATATGTTTCAACTTCTAGACCGTGTTCGTCGGCAATTTTTAGAATCGTACTTCTTAGTGTTTCGCTCTTTAAGTCTATTTTTTTCACTTTGGAAGAACTGATAATTGCTTCAGCTCTTTCGTAGAGGGCGATCGCATCCTCACCATTATGCGCCCCACTGAAAATCAGACCATCTACTCGGTCATATAGTTCTATGTGTTCGTAGAAATAACGTCCCCATGCTTGGGTAATCTTTGTTTGAGTAATAGCTGATATAGCAGTCACTGTACCCGCTGCCATTGCTGCTTTCCCCCTCAAGTCCAATAACTTAAGCTCTTTATTTAGATAGATAATTGCTAACCTAATATTTTCCAGATTGATGATTTCACCATCACCAAAATACTCGACAATACAGCAAGAAAGAGAAAACCCTGCATAAATAATTCTTCGTCTCGAATCTTCAGAGGGTTCGTTACTGCTGTGATGGTCAAACCTGCTGACAGGGCCATAACTTCTAAATCCAATTGCTGTGGCATTAAATCGTGTTGGGTCAAATATTCTTCTGAGCTTAGTATTAGCTGGCAGTGTTATTGTTTGAGGATTTACATTACGTTGGGGTGGAGGTAAATTAACTTTAACCATCAAAAAGTATTTACGGCTCTCGCTTCAAACAAGACATCATGAATATTTCCCTGTTTGAGCATTTCCACAGGGGTCTTGTTATCAAATGCTGAATGAGGCTTACACAGCCAATTAAGCTTAGTAAAATCGGAAACTTCTAATGCCTTAAGCACCTCGGGCAATCCATCTAATATGCCATCGTCTCCTTCGGGATCGAACTGCCATAAGGGAAATTTCCAGATCCCCTTATCTTTGATACCTAAAATATCTTTGGCTTTGAGTTTGTCATGGATAGTTTTTCTGGTTTTCCAGTCTAGTAAGTCAGCTACTTCAGTCGAAGTCAAGCTTTTTGCTAATAATCGACGACGACGTTCATATAGACGATGCAGATTGGCTATTTCTAAATGCCATGATGGTTCGTCACTATAGTCGTCACCAGCAATTTCTTTAGCTAGTTCGACTTCTTCATCGCTTACTCTCTTTGGCTGTAAAGCATTAGCCAACTTTGACAGATCTTCAGCATCCGCGATCGCCATCAAAGATTCTAGTAAGCCGATTACTTGTTTGATGGACTTTTTTTTACTATTGGGTGTTCTTTGCTCGGTTTTCATAATATATATATACGATGTATATATATATTATACAATAAATATAAAATAACTATCTACTACTGATTATTTCTCTAATCGGTGGTAGAAATAGATAAATAAATAGCTATAATGCTTTTATTTAAGTTATATTAAAGCTTTTATATAGTTTACAATAAATATTTGATATGCAATTGATACGTTATTATTCAAATTCTTATCAAATAATTCCATGTTATTATAACTGGGGTAGTTATGTATGTCGGTTCGCGCATAAGTTGAAAACCTTCGCGCATAAATTGAAAATTATTTGCGAATAAGTTGAAAAGGAATCTCTGAATAATTAAGATAAGAGGTAATCCATCTCTGTTGAGGAGGGTTAGACCTTGGCATCTAAAGCAAGAATCATTACTAATAGGGGAAGCAAAAAAGTAATCGGGAAGTTCCCCAGCTTGAAGATGAACACCACACTTATGTGGGAATCTCAATTGGAACGAGACTACATTTATTTTTTAGAGATCGACCCAGAGGTTGCTGCTTATTATGGGCAGCCTTTTACAATCGCTTACGATAGCCTAGACAAAAGAAAAAAATATACTCCAGACTTTTTGGTTGAAAGAAACAACTTTAGGCAGATTGTCGAGGTAAAGCCAGAAAGCAAAATTAACGATTTTCAGAACAGCCACCGCTTCCGACAAGCAGCTAGTTTCTGTTTAGCCCACAATTTAGAGTTCGGGATTTTTACAGAGAAAACGATTCGAGTTCAACCTAGATTAAACAACATCAAATTGCTGTATAAATATGCCAGAGTAGCCGTACCTTGGCATATTTATAATGACTGTCTGAATTATTTCAACTTGGTTAAAAGCTCGACCATTTTAGAAGCGGAAACAGCCCTGAGAGTAAAAGAAATTACCTACAGTTATTTGCTGAAACTGCTGTGGAGTGGTTTTCTGCTCACTGACATGATGCGCTCAATTACTTCTCAAAGTTTGGTTCAGCTATCGCCGTTGGCTATCGCTTATCAAACTGGAGTCAGAACATGAACAGAGTTCAACTGAGAAGAGGATTACATCTACTTCTGCACGGTCAAGAATATAGTGTAGAAAAACGTCTGCCTACTGGAGAAGTTCTTCTCAATAATCTATTAACTAACGTCCGCTCCAATCTTAAAGAAACTGTCTTAACTCAATTGCTGTTTGAAGGAGAACTACAATTTTTAGATAGCGGTCTTTCTGAAACTAAACACACAAGCAATAAAAGGTTTAGTCATAGAGATTTCACTCAGTTGCCAGAAGCTTTGAGAGAAGAAGCCAAAAGAAAACATAGCTATGTCACTAAAGTCTTAGAATTAACTCCAGACAAACAGACTGCCAAGACTTTAAAACCAGTCATCGCCGAAGTTTCTCAGGAGATTGAAGATAGCAAACCACCATCCTGGTTAACTCTCTATCGCTGGCATAAAAATTATATTGCGTCAGACAAAGACATTCGCTCATTAGTTCCACTTCATTCATCTAAAGGAAATCATCAGTCACGGCTGAACCCAGAAATCCGACAGATTATCAAAGATTCGATTGACAGCGTATATTTGAATTCTGTTCAAGCTCAAGGAGTTGATGTGTATGAGCGAGTAGTTATTGGTATCAATCAATCCAATCGTTTGAGAGAAAAATTAGGTACTGAGCAACTCGAAGTTCCTCATGTCAGTACAATCTATCGAGCGATCGCTCTTTTAGATCCACAAGAAACTGCTATTGCCCGTTATGGTCGCCGAATTGCTGGTTCGATGAATGATGCAGTAGAACTTGGTCCTCGTCCGAGTCGTCCCTTGGAAAGAGTAGAGATCGACCATACTAAGCTACCTTTGTTTGTAGTCGATACCGAGACTAGATTACCGATTGGAACACCCTGGTTGACTAGCGCGGTAGACAAGTATTCAGGAGTAGTTTTGGGCTACTACGCTAGCTTTAACCCTCCAAGTTACCTATCGGTAATGCAGTGTTTGTCGCACGCTATCGGGACTAAGGATTATCTGAAAACTTCATATCCAAACGTGGAAAACAATTGGAATACATACGGACTACCAGAAGTAATCGTAGTTGATAATGGCAAAGAATTTTATAGCACTTCCTTTGAAGATGCTTGTTTAAGTTTGGGCATTGTTATTCAGTATTGTCCGCCTAAAATGCCTTGGTACAAAAGTGCAATTGAAAGATATTTTGGTGCTTTGAATACCCAACTGCTTTCTCATCAGCCAGGGAAAAGGTTTGCCAAGTTTATGCAGCAAACCGATTATGACTCGAAGAAGAATGCGGTGGTTTCCTTTGATGCGCTGCAAGAAATTTTGCATATATTCATAGTCGATATTTACAATCAAAGTGGACATCCACAGCTCAAATCACCTCGCCAGAAAGTTTGGTCGAAGTCCATCGCATCATTCCCTCCAGCTTTGCCATCGTCGAAGAACGAACTTAGCGTTTTAATTGGAGCAACAGTAGAGCGTACCGTCAGCAGAAGAGGAATAGAATTTGAAGGTTTGATTTATAACAGTAGCGAATTAGCTCGACTACGTTCTGAACTGAAAAAGTCTACCAAAACCAAAGTTAAATACGACCCGATTGATTTATCCAAAGTTTACGTTTTAGACTCAGTTAACTGTAAGTTTATTGAAGTACCCGCATTGCACCAGGAGTATACTCAGGGATTAACTCTCTGGCAACACAAAGTAATCAAACAGTTAGCACGTATTGAAGCTGACAGGATTGATATTGTGGCCCTAGCCCTAGCTAAAGAGAAAATTCAAACGATTGTGGAGAGAGAGTGGAAGAAAACCAAAAGAGGCAAAACTCGTCAATCAATGGCTAGATGGCTTGGTATGGAAAGTCTTAAACCTTCTAATCAGACTAATAAAGAAAAGTTGTCCAAATTGGAATTAGAACAGAACAATCTTACTAAAACAACTGGTGAAGAAGCGATTGTCAGTGAACCAACTTCTCTCAACGGAATCTCAAATTGCGAAGGTGCGATCGCTACGCCTTCTATTTCACCAAAATTAGAAGCTCATTCCGTGAAAGTAATTAAAAGCAGAACTGATTTAGACCTCAAACTACAGCAAAAAGACAGCGAATTAGAATTTGTAGATAAGGTAGAAGTAACCCAGATAGCAGAAATAGAGTCGGCAGAAAAAATAAAGCAGACAGAGGTGGAAGTAGAAGACAATTGGCAGCCAGATTTGTCGGGATGGAGCGTTTTTAAAGGTTTATCGAAGTAAAAATTGGGAGAAATACCATGTCATCAACCAAATCGAAGTTTAGGTCTATGACTTTGGCTCAACGACTAAAGGTAGTCAACAGTACATATATTTCTTATCCCCGATTTGATGAAATTTTTGGTGCAATTGAATACTGTCATTATTTCTCTAGCTGCAAAGACGAGCCAGAATGTTTGTTTCTATCTGGACATACAGGAGTAGGCAAGACTACCATCTATCACACCTACGCCAGCAGATATCCTCAGTACATTACAAGCGATCAAACAGTAATTCCGATTTTGGCTGTGACTATACCCTCTCCTGCTACCGTCAAAGCCGTAGTTTCTAAACTTCTATGGCAGCTTGGCGATCCTGTCTACGAAAAAGGCTCTATCGGCAAGCAAACCATTCGTTTGATAGGTTTGATTAGAGATTGCGGAGTTCAGCTAATAATTTTGGACGAATTTCAGCACTTTATCGACCGAGATTCAGCCAAGGTACTCAAGACGGTATCAGACTGGCTTAAAACTTTAATTCTGGATACGAATCTACCAATTGTTCTAATTGGTTTGCCCGAAGCCGAACAGATTCTGAAATTGAAAGAGCATTCTCAACTAAGTCGCAGATTTGCTAACAGATGTCGTCTTAGTCCATTTGGTTGGTATGCCGATAGCGGAGAAGAGTTTCGGACTTTTTTGCATTTACTAGAGTCTCAGCTACCATTAGAATCTGACTCAAATCTATCTGGGTTGAATCTAGCTAGAAGGTTTTATTATGCTTCTGATGGAGTTGTCGCTTACACAATGAAGCTGATTCGCTATGGAACTTATCTAGCTCTTCAGCAGGGAAAGGAACAATTGAATCTAGACCTACTGGCTGTGGCATTTGAAAAGTACGTTCATGCTGATAAACCAGATAAAGTTAATCCTTTCTTGAGCGATGAATTTGAAATTTATCAGCCACATTCAGATTCTTCAGAAGATGTTGAAGCAACCAACAATCGTTTGAAATCTGCTTCAAAAAAGGCTTCCCGAAGATACAAAGCATCTTCAGTTTTAACGACGAGGTAAACTTTTATTTTGCGCCACGACCGTACAAATTGCTATGCACACCTCAACCCTGTGACGATGAGAGTTTGGCAAGCTATATCTTACGTCTATCTGAAGCCAATTACTATGAATCCCCCCACTGGATTCTCCGACTAGTGAGTTGTTCGGCTAATCGAGTTTTAAAATTCGCTCTTCACAATAGTAAAGCAACAAAACTCAGTCAATTAACTGGCATAGATGATAAATTGCTCCAGTCAAAAGCTTTTAGAGCTATAAGGGGACATTATTTCATCAGTTATGAAGTAAATCAAAAGGCAACTCACTTGTGTCCAAAATGCTTGAAAGAATCAAGTTATGCTCGATTTTTATGGGATGTTGAAATCGACCGAGTTTGTCACATACACAGATGTAACCTGGTTAACAAATGCCCTCAATGCCATCAAACAATTAAATGGTTAAGACCTAGTATCACTAAGTGTAAATGTGGCTTTGATTTTCGCGACTCGGCAGTCACTAATATTACAGATAACCAGGTAAACTTTGCACTTTATCGAGTTGGATGTTGGGGTGACACTGAATGTATGAAACTAGTTAAAACAGCTTATGGAGAAGACAATCCATTATTCTGTTTAACTTTCGAGCAGTTTGAGCAGTTGTCGAGCTTTCTAAAATTCGACATCCGAATCTGTTTGAGTCACAAAGGGAATCTAGTAATGTCTCAGGATGTGTTGAATAAATTTCATACAAAATCCAATTTACTTTCTTCCCAGGAGTTAGTGTTCGATTTTTTTCAGGACTGGAAACACAATATCAATTATCTCTTTCAATGGCACGAAGATAACTTGATTGGCAAAAACTCCACTAGGCATACTATTTTAGCTATGGTTTTCCGCTTCGTTGAGTTGTCTAGCTTATTACCTGTTAACTGTTTGTTATCAACGCAGCTAGAAATCGCTTTGAGAAAGTACCTCCATGATTACAACGTTATACAGATTGAGATAGCTTATCGCTACTCGAATGGTTATTATGAAGAAAAATTAGATTTAGACCGAATAGAAGATTGGCTGCCAAGAGTAGGTGGAATGCTAGACTGTCACGAACTGACTTTAACCAGACTAATTTGGGTTTGTCAGCATATTAAGTCCCTTCATTGGCTGAAAGATTGTTCGGCTTGGCAAATAATTCTCAATCGACCGCCTCGGAAACTGATTGAGTTTAAATCTAAGTTCGTGACGTTATAATAAATTGTAATAACATCGCTCTTTTTTACTTTGCGCTCATGTCCGATAACTCAAACAACAACTATCCAGTTTCTCCAGCTAAGATTGGCAACCAAGATGGGTATCGCTTACCTCGCGCTTTTTCTAAGGATCATCCCGAACTGGTTGGTGCTAGCGGTCATGTTGAAGTTTTAGATGAGAATACTTTATTGGTTCGTCTGAATCCTGCCCAGAACACAGAAGAAGAAGGGGACGATGTGATGATGAGTTTATTTCTAGACTTTTTGATGAAGTCTGCTATTGAAGAGCCTAACTCTCTTGTTGCCTATACGAATCAAATGAGTACTGAAGCTAATGAATTGTTAGCTGGGGTAGAAATCGATGAAGATTAATGGATGGATCATTTTGTTTCATCCTGTATTTAATGACCAGTGGCAGCAATTACTCGATTTAGTAAAGTCTCTACGTTTGCGTTTGTCTCAAAAAGACTTTGTTCAACATCCACAAGTCAAATTGTTTAAAGCAGTTACCGTTAGTATCGAAGAAAAAATACCAATTGACCCTTTGGCTTCATATTTCGCTTTAAGAAAACCTTTGGATAAGTACAGTCGTTTGAAAAAGATGGGGCTGCCAAATCGCTACCGACTCTTCTTTAAGGTATTTACACAACAAAAAGTAATTATTATTCTTTGGTTGGGTTTTCCTAGGAAGGAAGGAGACAAGAAAGACTGCTATCGTGTTTTTGCCAAGATGGTTAAAAAAGGGCAATTCCCTCTCTCACTAAAAGATCTTATTGATTTGGATAATGGGCAGGAAAGCTAATCCAGTATGCCTTTACTGTGCCAAGAATTACCGCACAGAAGACGAGGCAAAAGACAAACATCCAGAATGTTATGTCGAACATAACTGTCGGGTCAAACGCTATCGCTTGAGAAAGTCAGGAAAGGTCAATGCCAAGCGTAGGCAGAATAATGCCAGAAATAAAGGTCTAATTATAATAGAGCCGATTTTACCCGAAGCATATCGGGCAGAACTGGAAATATATGGCAAAGAAAACCAGTTTGTCCATGCGATCGCTCTAAAAATCTACCAGGGTAACAAGCTTTCACATCAAATGTTACCCCAGCACACTCAAGGATTAAGACAGCCTGAGCTTGAAGACTATATCAACAAACTGCTAGCCCATCTAAAGACTGAATACGGAATCGATTGTTTTGGCTTAATTTATTGGCTTAATGCCGATGATTGTCCTGAATGCAAAATTCACTTGGAAAAACCACAATATTAATTTGATAAATTTGGAATAGACAATCGGGGTTTACTTCTAATTGTCGAATTTTTCATTTTATGCGCGAATTAGTTCGGATATTTTCATTTTATGAGTTAATTATTTTCAACTTATGTGTTAATGACTATGCTCAAAGCGCTGAAAACTCGTAGAGATATTTTCAACTTATACTATAACTAACATGTATACGCTTAAGTTAACAACGGTAGGTTCCTCAACAGGAGTAATAATTCCTGTAGAAATGCTCAAAAGCATGAAGTTGGAGAAAGGAGACTCTTTGTATGCAGTTGAGACACCTGAAGGATATGTGGTGAGTCCATATAATCCAGAAGTAGAGAATCAAATCAAACGGGGTCGCGCTTTCATCAAGCAGAATCGAGAAGTTTTTAAAGCTTTAGCAGAATGAGCCTGGAGCCGGTTTGGATTGAGCCGAGTGCCTTGCGTTTGCTGCATGGAGAAAGTCTTGCCGAATTTGGGGGACTTTCAGGCATGAGAGATGACGGTTTATTTTTGTCTGCTTTAGCCCGTCCACAAAATTTTTTTGCCTACGATGAGGTTACAAGCATTTCTAGGTTAGCAGCGGCATACGCCTATGGTCTTGCCAGAAATCATCCTTTTAATGACGGTAATAAACGTGCTGCTTCTTGAAGCATTCGCTCTTTGCTGCGAAGCAACAAGACCGCGATGCTTCGCTTTTTTGGCTATTGGTATGTTTTTGGCGATTAATGGTTTTTTATTAAAAGTTTACTGTGCTAAAAACTATTGCACTGAAGATGAGGCTAGAGAAAAGCATCCTGAATGCTATGTCGGTCATAATTGTCGAATCAAACGCGGTCGCCTGAGAAATCCTGGCAAGGTCAACGCCAAACGCCGCCAAAACTCTGCCAGAAAAAAGGGCATCGAAAGCATAGAACCAATCTTACCTGAAGCGTATCGAGCTGAACTTGAAATCTACGGCAAAGAGAATCAATTTGTTCATGCGATCGCCCTTAAGATTTACCAAGGTAATCAGCTATCTCACCAAATGTTACCCCAGCATACCCAAGGACTACGACAGCCAGAACTTGAAGAGTATGTTCAAAAACTTCTAGTTCATTTAGAAACCGAGTATGGAATTGATTGCTTTGGATTGATTTATTGGTTGGATCGACACGATTGCCCCGAATGCAAATTGTAATGGGACCTGAGTTCGGGTTAAGCAGATCGAGGCAAATCTCTTTCTAAATTAAGAGAAGGTTTCTTTGGTTGATAGCAGTATGCAATTAAACCACACAAAATATTAACGCCAAAATTAACGGGCGAGCGATGACGAGAATGTTCAATTTGAGAAATGTTTTTCAATTGATCGATGACGGTTTCAATAATCGAACGCTTACGAGCTAGGAGTTTATCACTCAGTAGCATTAAGTGATTCTTCATATTACGTCGTGGTTTAGCAAAAAACTGGATTCCGAAATCTTGAAGTAATTTTGTAGCAAGAGCCTGAGATACATATCCACGGTCGGCAAAAATCTTGCCAAAAAGAGATTGAACCAAATCAGGGACGGGTTTGCGATCATCAGTATTTCCAGGAGTTATTTGGACATTAAACAGACGCAATCTTTGAAAATGTCTTTCGAGAGAATCAAGCATCAGATAACAATCCCAAATCACTAAGACTATCCCTCGATACCAAAGCGAAGGTAAAAATTGGCCCCATTGAACGATGTTGGGCAGCACTGGAAAACTATTGGAATGGTGCAATTTTAGACTCGGTGTCAACTGCCGTACAATGGGCAAGCAATATGAAGTGGAAAGGAGTTTCCCCCATCGTGCATTTAGTAGAGACAACTTATCAAACAGGAGTCAAAGTTCTTCCTGGGGAGTTAAAACATTATCAATCTCAATGGCAACGCTCTCCTACTTTACCCTAATGGGATATCACCATTGTCCCTACTTGATTGGTATCTTATTTTCTTGCAAATTCCTAACTCTCAGACGCAATGGTCTGGGAAGACTTATTGTTGGTGGAATTTTAGTTGTTACCAAAATTACTTCGCGAGGCGATAAACACAAAGCCAATCCTCGTGTTGGATGCTGTAGTTTTTGATTAGAAATGTTATGCAGACGAGGAACTTGAGACTTAGCATACTCAACCAGGATAAATTCGGAGTCGATCGCCTGACCCCATGCCACAAGATTTTTTATTTCATCACCTCGAAATAAACCATCACGATAGATTAGTACCCTTTTGTTTTTAAAGTCTTTTATGGGCAAAAAGTCCTGTAGGATTGTTCCAGGTATTTCTTCCCCTTCGGTTAGCGAATCACTAGCTATTTGATAGCGAATAAACTCCCCTCTAGTGTCGTATAAACGAACGCTGGCACAGGCATTAACACTACCCTTTCCATTCTTCTTAGACTTTCGAGAAATATCTAATCCCACAAAGTAATCAGCGATAGATAGGGGTTCTGCTAGAACAAATGGTAAATTACCTAATTTAGCTAAAATCCCAGGCACTACTTGTTGATAAACAAACTTGGATTGTTCCCGCAGGGTTTTTTCATAAATCATCTGACTGGCTACTCTTCGACGTAGTAAGCGACGGTAAACCTAGGCATAAATACTGTCCCCGTCACTATCATCTTTAACGCGATCGCGCTCGGGTAGAAAGACTAACACTACATCAACGGGTACTTGTAAGATTTCATCAATTAAGGTTTGAACCTTGACTCTGGCATCCGTTACAGATAAATCTTCTAAAGATGCTTTTCTAATATTTTCTTGAGAGAAACTTAGTTGGAATTTATTATTTTTATGTTTATTTAATTCCTGTTGTAAACTGGCGGAAATAGAAGGTTGGTGTCATATGGTGCAGCCTCAAAAATTTTGTCCTGTCAAGCAGGATCGAGATGATTTTTGATACCGTTTTTTGCTCTGATTGATAAGAAATACAAATGATAACTTTGCCTACTTCATTTCCTTTTAGGCAAAGTATCATAAAGATATAAACACCAGCATGAGGATTTGACCCATGCTACAAACAACCGCCCAACTTCCCTTTTCGGCAAAGTTATTTTCAGCTTCTTCTCCCCCACCGAAAAAACCCTCAACGAGAGAAAGAGAATACCTGCGTTCGTCAGAAATTAATGCCATGATCCGCGCAGCTAAAAAAGTGGGTCGTCATGCTGTCAGAGACGGAGCAATTATTTTACTCATGTTCCGTCACGGCTTGAGAACGGCTGAATTAGTAGCTCTCAAATGGACGCAGATAGATTTAGTGGGTGGTTACATTGAGGTACACAGGGTCAAACATGGTCATGACAGTATTCATCCCTTACGTTCTCCTGAAATCAGAGCATTACGCCAAATCCAGAGTACATCATGAACTCTGCGCTTATAAGCCAAACCCGTTCCTTTGTATTCGGCAACCAAGTCCTTGAGAGTCTTGAGAGACACTACGGGGAAGATTACTTGTTCGATAACTCCGTTTGGTTCGGCAATGGATACTTCAGCAATCTGATAGAGTAAGTTTGTTTTTCCTGAAACCTTTTTGAATTCGTCAATTAATTCCTGGTTGATGCGTTTTTTGGCTCTATTATCAATACGTTTGATGATTGTCGTTAAGATCTCAATTAGACTATCTGTAATCTCTTGGCTGCGTTGAATACAAAAGGCTGCCATGAGAGTGTAGCGAATGGTGGGGGTATGTTGTCTGAGAAGATAGGGAGTTTCTGTCGCTGCCCGATTAAGAGATAATAGCGTCTGGTATTTCTTTGGAAGAGTCAGGAAAACGGGCAAAATGTTGGAAATATTTCAGCAAAACAGCAAAACCAATCTTATTTGCGCCAACTTTGTTTTTGACCAATTCTAATTTTTGGGGCAAAAGTGTCCAATTCTCAATTAACTCTTCTGTATCCCAATCGACTTTGACCATTCATCTACTTTTCCTAAACGAAATATTATCTGGAGAAATTCTAGAACTAAGTCTCTGTTGGGCTGCTCGTGAGCCACCGCTTGAAAAAACTTGTTGAGGTCTTTTTGATATTCTCGACGAGTAGCAGGCGATCGCTTTGACCTTAAGAGCAAATCGATTACATCAGGCACTTCGTCAAGGTTGAATGACGAACCAATCTTCGTTGATAATGACGCTTCTAAACGAGCTATAGGACTCGCCAGATCGGACATAGATTAATCCCAAATAAGTCTTATTGAGATTATCCCATCAAATTAGTTTTAGCAAAAACCAATTTCTTCTTGGCTATGTCCAAAATCAACTATGAAATCTGAGTGTTTTCTCTAATTTCATTGGCTGATATGTAGGTTACTCTTGCTGAAGCAAGTCAGCAATTAAATTAATGAGTAAACATCAAATATGATTACTGCCTTCATCAATTTAAAAGGAGGCTCAACTAAAAGTAGTAGTGCAGTTCATCTATGCCGTTATCTGTTGAGCAAAGATCTCACCGTTGCTTTAGTTGATGCCGATTCTCAAGCTACTAGTTCCACCTGGATTAATAATTTAGAGTCTGGCATACCCCGTCCTCAAATTTATCGATTAACTGAACCAGATCCGTTATTAGATCGAATACCAGAGATTGCCGAATCAGCCGATCATGTTGTGATTGATGGTGCTGGGGGACTGGCAGAAGTACAGAGAACTATTTTGCTGTTAGCCGACCGAGTATTAATTCCAATTCAACCAAGTGCGCCCGATATCTCGGCTTCTCACCAGGCAATTAAAGCTGTCAGTCGAGCCAGACAAATTAGAAACGGTAAACCCTCAGCCCACACATTTCTTGCTCGTGTCGTGCCTAAAACTCTGCTTTTGGCAGAGGCAAGAGAAGTACTGTCGGCATATAAAGATGTTCCTTTACTAAAAGCGGAAATACCTCAGCGTCAGGTAGCAGCCGACGTTATGGGACAAGGAGCAACGCTATTCGATCTAAAAACCCGCCCAGCAAAAGAAGTAGCAAATTTTTATCGTCAACTATTCGATGAGGCTTTCAACTATGACTCGTAAAAAATTAACCGATGCCCAAAAACAGTTTATTGCTGGTGATGAAATTAATCGTGTCGTCAGTCAGCAAGCAGATACTGACTTGCTGAAGTCGTGCCGTCAGTCAGCAAGCACTGAAATATCTGCTGACATAGGAGTTAATTTAAAACAAGAGTTATTTAGCGATCGCCAAGAAAAAGAATCCAGTATAAGATTTACAGTAGATGTGCCGAAGTCACTCAACAAAAGGCTAAGTCAGTTGAGTGTAGATACTGGAAAACCGAAAACCGAACTAGTAAGGACAATACTCAACCAAGCACTGAGCAGTCTTGATTACTGACTTGTTTACTTCAGCAAGTACTTGCTGAAGTAAACAAAAAAATGCAATGCGAAACACGATTATGGGAGTGTCACTGATGCTGATCATCAAGCTGGTGAAAAGTCTTCTTTTCGTGATCTGTTTTTCTAAATCGTCGTGATTACACACCTAAAGAAGTCAAAACTTTAGCTGAACGACTGCCAAAAATTAGGCTACATCCGTCAATGGATAGCTGGTATTTACAATAGATTGATAATCTTGACTATTGAAGGGAGCAAAATTATTATTTCCTTCAATAGTCATATTGCACAGCAATCGAAGTTGAATTGGTGTTGGCGCAGGGTTAACTCTTTCAACGCAAGCACAAACCGATTGAGCGGTACGCAAGGGTCGATGCATCGACCCTGTGCGCCGTCCGCTGCTTGCAGGTTTTTGTTGTAAAACTTCAACAAGATCTGCTGCTAAATATCGAGGACAATATCCGATTGAATGACGTTCTTCAGTACGTAACAATAAAGCTTTATCATCATAAGGATTTTGAAAATCTCGTGTCAAATAGAGACGCTCTTTTGGTTTAAGGTGCTTGATTCGTTCAATAGAGTCTGGGGGCAGATATCGTAGTCCATGTACGAAAAAATGAATCTGATAAACGCCATCTTTATTACTCTCTGGACAGGGAAAAAGTTCAAAAGTATCCGTGGCTTTGCGCCCCCCACTACGAGCTAAAATTGTCATCGGCTCGTCTTCATTTTGAGGAATATTTAACCACTGAATATAGTCTTGATAATCTGGACGCGAAGGACGCATCAAACGATTAGAGAACAAAGGAAAAAGTTCGGAAGATGTATAAACGCGATCGCATTTTGGAAAGGAATGTAATAATTTAAAATTAGACTCAGATTGGGCTTTTGTAACACCATGAATATAGGCAAAATGATAGTTTTTGCCATCAAAAGTTAATTTCCCAATTGGAAACCAACGACGACTTTGTGAATCTTGCCAGGCTAAAAATAACTTTTTCATCTCTTATCTTGGCTAAACTCTAGTAATTTATTTTGATTAATTTCTAATATTTATTAGCTTACATAATTCGGCTGCAATTTTTTCTGCCCAATCTTCTCCTGTATTTTGTCTAGCTTTTTTATAAAGACATAAACCTAATTGTTCGTGATGAAACCAAAATTTTTCTTTAGTCCCCATCGCTTCAG
>JBDKJC010000004.1:0-20474 GCA_039796815.1 Cyanobacteriota bacterium
TGCACCTTGGGGTGTAGATGGAGGAGAAGGAGTATTAGGTGAATTAAACTGTGGTAAAGAACCAACAGGTCGTAATCCTTTTGGTCCTGCTTTTAAAGTTGCTCTTTGGGGCGTTGATGAAACCACAGATACAGCCGAAACAGCTATTTTCTTTCGGTTCTGTTATCGTGGCGTTCCCGATCTTGGCTGTACACCCTACTTTATCGGTCCAATTCCTTTTTTGCCAGCCAATCGAGAAAGCTGGATCATTCTTGGACCAGGAGTATGAAAAAGAACTAGATAGACTGAAGAATCTATCTAGTTCTTTCTACTGTGTTTTGATTAACCTCCGTATGTTGGCATTGTCTGCATTACGGCTTGTGCTACTTGTTGGGGTTGGGAATATGAGGTGACCTGTTGAGGTACAAATCCTACAGGCTGTTGCTGAGGTACGAATCCTGCTGCCGCTGCTGCTTTAGATTGCGCTCCGCCGTCAAAGGGGTTGGCATAGGTATTACCGTTGCCATTACCATTACTACGGCTAATGCCGCCACTGTTCTGTCTCACATTTTGAGACATCCAGTTATGCTCCAAGATATATTCTTTGATAAGAGCATGAGGTTCTGAACCGTTAACCAAATCAGGCAATAGGCTGGGTGCAACAGCCTTCATTACACAACACAGTTGCAATTCACTAACCTTAAGTTTTCCGACAGAGCCAAAGGTCTGCTCGAAACAAGTTTGAGCCTGTTCGTAATCAGGAGTCTTGGGACTTTCTCCTCTTTGAGAAGAGATTTGATTAACATATATTGTCTTAAACAGATCCCGTGCGCCAAAGAACAAGCTTTTAGCGATAGTAGCTTGGTCGCTTAACTGTAAGCCTAATGTTTGACAAGCAGTGCCATACATCTGATTGATGACTTGGGCGTCTTGAGGATTCAAGTTGGTGCCGTAGAAATTTATGCCACCTTGAGGCTGTTGAACTTGTTGAGGCTGTTGAACCTGCTGGGGTGCAGGTACACCTTGGGGCGCATAAGTCTGTTGAGCTACATAACCTTGCTGGGGCTGTTGCATCTGCTGAGGCATAGGTGCAGGTGCGCCTTGAGGCTGTACATAATTCATAAAAAGTACTCCTTAGATGTTTTTTTTCAATTGAACTAAACTTTAGTCGAACTAAATTAGAGGACTCTCTAATTCATTCACCTACCCAAGCCCGATAGGGCTATCTTTCTCGATCGCTCAAATCTTCAGAAAAAACCCAAGTCAGTAGCTAATAATTCCCACAAATTGGGCAATATAAGCCTATATATACCTAATATCTCAACTATGTTCCCAGAACAGTTTGACTTTAACCAAAGTTCGCCGATTACAACTATTCAGCTTTATCCAAGTGACTATGAACTAGCCCTAAAGCAACTGCTTGTTATTTATGGCGATCGCCATAGTAATAACCCAGTTTTTTACTGGAATAATGGTTATCGTGAGCTGGTTAAGTTAAGCCTAGAAACCCATCACCTTAAATACAGTCGAGCTACTAACACTGAAACTTGTGACAATCCTTTGCTATTAATTCAAGAAAAGAAGCTGCCAGCAGGATTGTACATTTTTGATAATCTTTTGGACTTCGACCTCCTCTCTCTCGAAGATAAGTCTATTCGAGAATCACAAATTTATAACTGTGCCAATCGTTTAGTACACCAGCCTGAAATCAAAATCATTTTATTAGGGGAATGGATACAGCTTAGTCCCAAGCTTCGTCTTAAGCTCAATCAAATCCAATTAGGTTTACCCAATAGTCAAGAAATCGCCCAAACATTAGCAGCCCAAATCAAACAAAAACCACCAGGAAAGCTGATCTCTGCCTGTCAAGGGCTATCTTGGGGCGATATCTACCACGAGTTAGCTCAATCTACCTATCAAACAGAATCAATTATTCCCATACCCTTAGAACCATTGACAGAAAAGTTTTTAAGTCTTAAAGAAAATATTCTCAACAATAGCCAACTCAAGCTAGAGTACTTTAGCAAGATCGAAATTCCTCGT
Source organism: Cyanobacteriota bacterium (assembly GCA_039796815.1). GTDB lineage: Bacteria > Cyanobacteriota > Cyanobacteriia > Cyanobacteriales > Xenococcaceae > Waterburya. The sequence goes on from JBDKJC010000004.1 coordinate 2,023, forward strand.
ATTGGAGGAAACGATTTGCTCAACAAGTTTCTCTTTGAGAAATTAATCAAACTAAATGAACGCAATGCCAATCGATATGGACTTAAGCCTCCCAAAGCGATGTTGTTTGTGGGGCCACCAGGAACGGGTAAAAGTTTGACTGCCAAAATGACCGCCAAAGCCCTTGGTTATACCCTTATGGGTATGAGTTTTGGTGACATCCTGGGTTCAGACAACCCCGATCGCATCGTCTCTTTACTCCTTGAACTAGCCCAGAGTATGGGAAAGACGATCCTCTTCCTCGATGACTGGGATAAAGGTTTGGGTAATTGGGAATCGGGTGGTGTAGCCCGCCGTATCGTGCAAAAATTCCTTACCTGGATGCAGGAACACACCTCATCCGTAATCACCATTGCCACCGTTAACCGCATCGAACTGTTACCCGCCGAGCTAGTCCGCCGTTTTGATGACGGAGGAATTTGGATGCTTGACCTGCCTAATCGAGGTGCAATCTATGACATCTTTAACATTTATTTAGCCAAGTGTTTTCCCAATCAATTCTCAAGTTCTAATCCCGAATCAGTTAGTGATACCCCTTGGGATATGGAGCAATGGAATGAATTAATCGACGAATCGGAAGAATGTACCCCCGTTGAGATAGCTGATGTGGTTCAAACCTGTCTGGTGGACTGGTATTGCGCCTTAGACGAAGAGGATAGAGCCAGTTTATCGTCAATTCCCACGATTGACTTTGAGTATCTATTAACCAAAGTCATGCAGATTAACAAAGCTTCAGTACGGGCATCCGAGTCAATTCAAGCGATGCGGAACAATGCTTGGTTTGCCAAACCTGCTTCGAGTCCAGATTCGAGTCCCTTTAGGCTACCAGAGGAAGTCCTACTCGGGGGAGGATGAACCAATAATAAGCATGATTGCTCTAAGTCAAAATGCTAGACGATGACGACGTAACAGAAAAAACCAATCAAGCGATCGCACTTTATACGATAGAATAATTCCACTCAGCGATCACCAGTTTTAAGATGCCTGTAAATCCCATTTTCTACCCTAATAATTGGAACAGCTTAGCATTATCAGTAAAAGAAGCTGCACGATGGCGGTGTCAATCCTGCGGAAAGAAATGTTACGAGCCAGGAGAAAGACCAGCTAATTTATCTCGTTCTCAATGGACAGCAGACATTCTTCAGGTACACCATCGCAATCATGACACAACTCAAAATCAGTTTTCTAACCTTCAGGCGGTCTGTGCTGCATGCCATTTAGACTTACACAGAGGGCGTTATAGTCCTGTTAGTCCTGGGCAATTAAAATTGTTTTAGTTGTAAGAGATAAGTCGTGTCCTTTACTTGCTTCAATTTTGTAGTATCCGCTGTAAGCAACCAGGCAGTTTCTGTCCCATTCTTTATCTTAGCTGGAACGGCATTGTCCTCAATTGTTAGGTGGAGAATGCCATTCAGAAATATGGGAAAATCTTTAAATCTCTAGTTTTTATCAAGAATTAACCTTCTTTGCCCCAGGTAAATGCTAACCAGAGATCATCCATTGAATTGACACTGAATGAGACTTTTAGCTCGATCGTAAATTTATTTGCCGATTTTGGTAGTGAAATGGTTGTTTGTGGAGTTAATTCTTCTGGAGTATTCGTTTCATCAGGTTTGTGCGTGATGACCCGAACTGTACTGGGATCGGGTTTTTTAGTAGTAATAATTCCTTGAGAATCTTTAGTATAGAAACCGATTTTGGAGATCGATTCTAACCTGCCTTTGCTCCAATATGGAAAGTGTTGTTCATCAATCTTCAATGTTATTTCTGCTACTGTTGTGGCACCACCAATCTCGGTCCTCTTGAATCTCGACCACTCGCTGGGGAACTCGTGCCGGAGCGAAAATAACCGAACCGCTCCAGCAACCTGGGCTAGGTCGATTTGTTGTTTGAGGTTAGAGATTGCCCCATTCTTGAGCAAACCACCACCTTCACGGGCAGTGTAGCGTAAATGTAGAATCACATCAGAGATGGTGTCATAGTCGAATTGCAGGGGATCTCGATTGCTGGGGTTGCCAGGGAGTTGTAACTGCCATTCACTCATGACTCCCGAATTCTCAAATGGCAGATAGCGTTCGTCGCGCAAATTGGTTTCAAATAAACCACTATCATTTTGGCCGCTGCTAGTCACGATCGATTGTAAGCTGCCAAAGTGGTCGTCAAAACGGGTATCTTCAGCATCGATACGAGGGTAGCCATCGCCCAGTATCGCGCTCTTGCGAATGCTACTCTTCGTGAGAGTTAAGGTGCAGTTGACACTAGTATAGGGGCCAGTAACGCAAGGAATACTAAGGGCAACATTTTTGATTCGGCGGAAATAATGACCAGGACAGTCTAGATCGAATAGTTCTTCAGGGAGGGTAAGCGTGCAGCGTCCGGTGGTGCGGAGTTTGAGTAATTCGATCGGGGCAACTTGGAGTAAGCTAACGTGTTTGGTTAATTCATACTCGCGCTGATTGAGATCGTGATAAGCCATCTCCATCCGCTTGATATCCAAGTACAATTTTTCACCTGCTAACAAGCCTTCTTTACCAGAAAGATAACTAAATTGCAGGAAAGTCAATTCGGGTTTACCTAATTCGTGCTGTAAGGCGCGTTCGGCTTTTTTTGCCGTATCGAAGGCAAATTGAAAACTCTGTCCGTACAATCCTTTGACTTCTCGCTTCATCCATGTGTAGAGAGCTTGAGTGCTGATCTTTTTATGTTTTCGATCGCCGATTTTTGTTTCTTCGCCATTGAGAAACTGTTGGATTTCTTCAGCATTTTTGATTTGTTGTTGGTGATTTTTCCACTCGCGTTCGGCGATCGCTTCTCGAATTTGGGCCGCTCGAAGTTGTTTTAAAGTTTGAGAGATTTCGCCCGCAATGGTATTACTTTGAAATGCCCATTCCTGTTCTCGACGAGTGTATACACCAATTTTTGCAGTGTTACTGGATTCATAAGTTTTCTTGTCCGCTTCACTTCGATCTTTTCGTGCGGAGTTAGCTGGAAACTTTGAGGCATAAGATCCACCCATAGAAGTGCTTAAACCAACTCCCCAAGGTTGGACATTAATAGATATATCAGGAATAAACCCCAAGTTTCCTGCTGTATTTTCTGCACTGATTGCATCATCTTGCTTCGATCTAGCCTCACGTAAGAGTCTCAACTCTGCTAACTCTTGCTCATTTAGCTGTTTCCCTCCACTTTGATTATCCAAATCTTGAGCAATTTTTACGTCGATTGAACGTGGTTGTATAGATGCCTCTTTCTGCTGAAACGACATTTTTTCTAAATTTGTCTTGTCTAAAGCATCTAGTTGAGGAACCTTAATTTCATTATCTTTTTTACCCAATTGACGTTCGTAGTAAATGTATCGTTGGGCTGCATTTAGTAAAGATTGTTCTAAACTTTCGCGGGTTTTAATGGCTTCTTGCCACTGTGCGTATCTAACGGTTTCTGTTAGACCCAAAATCAGCCGCTCGTGGGTGGCGCGGAGGATGGCGATCGCTTCGTTATCTTCTTTCTCTATTGCTGATAGCAAGTTATTTCCTAGAGACTTTACCTCTTGACAAATTTCTGATGCTTTTTGCAGCAACACTTGAAACCTTACCAGTGGCAATGGTTGATTGATGCCGCTAATCACCGCACTAATATCCAAGCCTGAAGCGGTGGCTCTTGCCAATAATGCTGGATCGATCGGCGGTTCAAACAGCGGTAGTTGGCGAAAAATGCCTTGGAGATTGAGACTATTACGGATTTTGAATAAGCGATCGGCAACAGTATCCCAGTAGCCGATGAGTTTATCATTGCGGGGAAGGCAAAAATAGAGAGCTTTGCCGATTCCCTTGAGCATAACGGATCGATCAATATTGTTTGTATCAGTAGGATGAGGGGTCAGATCGAAGGCAATGTCCGTTTCAATTTCACGTAAAACATTACCAAATTCATCTAGATCGGCACGAATCTGGGCATAAGTTTGAGGGCGAACCGATCCTTTCTTGGGAACTGCCTGTGGGCGCGTTCCTAAAATATTTGCGGCTAAAACATACAGCATCGTGGCTTCGTTAATGCTCTCCCCCGTATCTTGTCGAAACAAGCTGTCACCCCAATCAATGAGATTATCTAAATACGCCATTACCGTCTTGAGCATATAGGCTGACTGTCGATACCGAGCAACCACATGGGGACGAAATGGTGCATCCTTTAACGCATTGATACTGTTGATGGTTTCCTGCTGGAGTTTGGGATCTGCACCACTAGCCAGATTAACTAGAATCTCCTCAATCAGTTTGACATCAGTGTACTGGAAAGGTTTCACCTTCCAAAATCTTTCTGGAGTAGGCCCATCACTGTCATCAGTGGGATCGAAGACATAGTGGAACCAGTGTTGAGCTTCCTCAAACCGTTGATTTTTGCTCAAATGAATGGCGATCGTCATTGGCACGTGGAAAAAGAGTTCCCAATTGTAAACGGCGTAAGCTCCACTGGAAGTGAAATCCAAATCTTTTACAGGATACGGTTGCCGAACCAAATCTGATGGGTTGTAGCGGGCAGCAGAAAAAATTTCCTCATACAACTTGGGAATAGACTTACCCCGTATTGCCTCATTGGGATGAGTCGCTGGAAATGTTTGAAATGAGCCATCATCATTTTGGAGGTATTCGGTATCTGTTGCCTGTAATCCCGATACCGATCTAGCAATCAGCCGTCGCACTAATTCTGCTGTGTTGGGATGGAAATGGGTGTAAAACTGATAGCTCAGCTTTCGTTCTTGAATAGTGGTTTGTTTGCCAACGCTCTCTGTCGTCCAGCCGAGTAAATTGTCATACCCTAAATAAGGACGCACTTTTGAGTCGAGATAACCGTGAAATTGGTTTGAGTTTTTAAGTTCCATCTGGTAAATCTCCTTCTTTAGCTGGGCATCAGACGATCGCTCGTTCTGAAATTAACATTCTGGATATTTGTGTTTGCACTCGCATTTTCTAACAGAGCTGAATTGAATCCATTACTGGTAATAACATTGAGTGAAAGACTGGGATCGCTCGAAGCAAGTTCGCTTATAAGTCCAGCATTAGCAGAGCTGATACCTTGGGAACTCGACCCACTCATGATTCCCGTTACAGCATCGATCACTGGTAGTTTGGCGCGATCGATGCTACCCATTTGACCGATTAAAGTTTCATTAATTTGAAGGACAGTAATAGGATTGACAATCCAATCTTGCTTCAGGTTAAGGGGAAACTTAGCTCTTGGGTCGATTAGATCGGGAGTTGGACGTGTAAAAGGTACAAATGGTTCGATTGGAATCATTTCAAAATCGAAATTTGAAATCGATCTTGATGGAGGTACGATCCATTCTTCCCAGCGATCGATTGTTTTTTCTATCAAAGTAGGCTCGACAAAAAAAGTGTGTTGATTGTCTTGATAAAAGAATGGACTAACCAGGCCACTAATTTCAGAGGTTGGTAACTGCCTCGGATTACTAGGCATCAGGAGGGAAAAATTACCACCTTGTCGAAGAATGTCTTTTGTAGTTGAAGTTGAAAACGGGATTCTGTTATCTTCTGTTACAATTGTCCCAATACTTTCTTTGAAGCTGACTTGCAGGGGCGTAGAACCTTTGAGTTGAGTTGCTTGCAGGCCATTTGAGATGTATGGGATGCCAAGATAATCTGTCGGTACCGTAATTTCTGGCGAACCATTCTTGCTCACGATGCGGAATGCTCCTCCAGAGAAGGGGGAACACTTTAGATTGATTCTGACTCCTTGCTCCTCACCATTTTCGTATTCTTTTGTGACATGGATAGACACCTGCCCCCTTTCAAATGATCTACTTACTATGGCACGAATGGGATTGCTAAAACCACCCGACTCGCGGGTCGTCCATTTCCCTTGATAATATTCGCTCCAGTTCAACTGGACTTCGATTTGCCGTTGTAATGCCCGATCGGTTGCTGCCACGATCTTGTTAAAGCTAGTATCGGCAAACTTTATGTCACCATCAGATCCTGCTCCACTAGAATTAGCACTAGCTTTTTCTAAAAATGTCACCCAGAATAGGTGTAGGCGATCGCGCCAAACCACTGCAACCAGATGATCCCCCTCAATTTCTGTAGTAACGGGTTCCCACGGAGTCCACATTTGATGGGCATAGCGACGATAGAAATATTTGTGAGGTATGCTGTATGTGCGTCCAATTACATGCAGGGTATTGGTTGCGGGGTCGAGGAGTTTTTCCTCTAAGTACATGGTGACAATTTCCAGCCGTGCAAGTTCTTCTAGTTTTTTGAGATAATTGAAGAAGGCATCTTCGGCTAAGTCATTGGAGATGTCACCTTGTAATAAGGTCCCTTCAAGCTCTTGGAACAGATGGGTCTTATCATCGCGAAATTCTGGTTCCAGCCAGTTTTCTGGGTAGAGAAAGAGCTTGCGATTGGCTTCCCAGACTCGATATCGTTTCATCCACTGCCATTGCTTTGAGTTAATGATACTGGGATGTGGATGTACTTGCGGTTCTAGATTGAGTAGGCAACGTTGGATAAATAGTTGCACCGAAGAAATTGCCAACCGGATGCGCGACGTTTGCACGACTGGTTCCATCCCCGGATCGATTAAGAAATACTCAAACAATTGCTCTAGGCGATCGAATCCATGTTTCGGCATAATGTATGCCACCAAAGCATCTCGCTGGCGTTGGCGCAATTTATTGAAAATGGGTTGGGCGATCTGTTGCCAAGTTTCTCGCTCGTATCTGGCTTTAACAGCATTTCTTAAGTCACTAGCAACCGCCAAGTTGGGAGATGGTGTGGACCAACTGGCAAGCGAATCGATCGACACGCCCAGTTTTTCAACTAATTGCAGCAGATCCCACAACCGTCCGATCCCTTTTTCTTGGGCAAAATCGGGCGATTCAACCCGTAATTCATCACCGACTACAGCGGATCGCGCTGCGAACTTTAAATACTCACAAACTGACTTGACGACTGTTGTGTTGCGGCGGGTCAGATCGGCAATGTGTTTGGATAAGCGATCGAGGTGGTCTGCTTTCGTCCGATTGGGATCGGCAGATCCAGGATAGCGACGACGGGCATTCTCGAAGATGGTAATTAAATCGTCTGGATTGAGGTCTAAATCGCGCTTTAAGTGCGTATAGTCAACCAGCCGGAGGAATTGACGGAATAAAGCAATTGCGGTCGTTGTAGAGCTATTGATCGACCTCGTGGGTAGTTGACTCAGATCGAGCCGATCGAAGTCGTCTGGGTGCGTCAATAAATAGCGGATTTCTCGTTCGCTCAGTCCAAATCCCTGAATCAGTTGGAGCGTTTTTACTAGCAAGGCATGGGCGCGGTGAAGCCGATCGACCGTTGCTTGGGGATAGAGCGGGAGTTGGCTGAGGTTGCCTTTGGGTAAAGTTTCTCCTTGAATCAGCAAAGTAGCATTGCCACCGCCTAGATTGCGAACATCTAGCGTGAATTGATAAGACACGCCAGGTTTTAGTCCAGTAAACTGACTAATCTCTGCACCGTCATTGGCCGCCTTGCCTTGTAAGAGTGGATCGCTGAGGTGGGTAAAACTTAATTCAGCTCCAGCATTTTGTTTGTCGAGGACGACAAAGAAACGATAATCTCCCGCCGTAGGCACCTCAAAATAGCCTGCTAATCGCGCACTATTGGTGCCAGTCGGCTGCATTGTGGTGTCGGTATTAGGGGTAATTTTAGTGATAGGCGCACCCGTTCCATCATTTGATGTAAAAAATGATGCGCTTACACCAGATACACCTGCGGTTGCAAACGCAGTTAGAGGTGGCTGGCTAGATTCTGTTGGATCTGTCAATAACGCAACATCGGTTAGCAATGTTTCGATCGTTGCAAGGTCGGTATTTAGATTGGTACCAAGGGTTTGAATCACAAATTGGCGAATCAACTTTGTTTGTAGAAACGGGAAAAATGCCTGGACTAACTTTTCCCGCTTCTGTCGCAGCCGAGCTTGCTGTTCGGTATCCGTTAGTGTAGCTAGCATCGGCGCGAACAATACATCAAAGTCGCTGGGATCTTTCAGAAATCCAGCAAATTGGGTGTCAAAAAAATCTTTTGCTGTTGTTGTTACTTTGATTTGAACCAGATCGAGCAATTTGGCAAACAGCTCCGATGAATTTGTCGTTTTCAGTCGGATTTTGTCTGCATCTGAAAAAACTACGCCCCGAAATGTCAGCCGTTGGACTTGGCGAACGGCATCATAAGTGATGCGAATGCTCGGATCGGCGATCGTGGTTGAGTCGAGCTTCTTTGCAGGTAAAACCGGCTCTGGGCTGACTACTTCATATTCGATCGTACCCGCCCACATTGCCATGAAAGTTGCAGCGACATCTGCTGGCAGCACCAGAGCCAGTTTTTGCCGTAGCGTATCGTCTGTGAGGCTGGCAGCATCGACAGGAATGGTATGTTCGGACTGAATGCGCCGGATTTCGGTAGCTAAGGTTTTCGTCAAGCTAACTACCGCATCTGGATTGGGGCGATATTTACCAACAGGATCGAAGCGATGGCGCAGAAGAAAATCTAGATCTTCAGGTTTGAATCCGCTTTGTTTAACTTTCTCAACAATCTCAATGAACTTAATAGTTTGGGTAAACGGAAAGTCATCATCGAGAACCATTAGTCCATCTGGTTTGAGTTGCTTAAAGGGATCGAGTCCAGATAATTCTTTCAGCACGATTAGCTCTCGAATTGGCAATTTGAGAGCTTTTGCCAGTAGTCTGTAGCGGTAGAGCAAGGAAATATGCTCCAGCAGCAGCTCGGCGGTTTCAGGAACTTTCCCCGCCGCAGTGAGAATGATGTCGATCTCCTCTGCGGTGAGATTGAGTGCCCCTTGAAGTGTGGGGAGATGCCGTTCGAGCGGAACGCCAGTGTTGGCAAGATAATTACCTAATGGATCGTCAAAAACTGGATCGTTTTTGAGAATACTCGGCTTGAGGAAAAGCTGACTATAAAGTGCCTGAGTGCCCGTTGTTGAGAGATTCGACCAAACCGTCAACCATTTGAGTCGATTGTCTTTACCCACATTGAATCGATCGCTAATTTCTTGCAGGTGTGCCAGATAAACTAGTACTGTTTTGAAGGCAGAACCTAGATTAGTTTCGGTTAATGGCAGCATTGTCTGGGGGATAAAAACTTGCAAGGCGCGATCGGTTTCGGCGATCGTCCAACCTAATTTTCGCCATAGTCTGACCAAGAGATTGAGCTTGCTAAATACTAAGGCATCTGCTGGATTGCCATTGGCATATTGAAGGGTGGTTAGGTCGAAATTACAAGCGGGATTGGGGTCGAATAGTACCAGGATTTGATCGAAATCTCCGTTAGCCCAAGCGGTATCCAACCAAGTTTCAGCGTTAAATCCAGATGTTGCGAATTCGGTGGTTAGTTGTACCAGTCGCTGTTTAAATGCTGCTTGCTCCTGTGTGGTAAATGCTGGGTATCCGACTCGACCTTTGTAGCGAAAAATATCATCGACATCGATACCCAGATCGTTATCATCGAGCCGAAGTTTGTGGAGAATAACTAGTTTTTCTAATTGTGGATTGACAAATCCAGTTTTCACTAGCTCGATTAGTTCTTTATAGCTAACTCCTAACCGCCGCGCCAAAGCTTTCGCCGAATTGAGATCGATCCGTCGTCCATTTTCATCTTGGGCAATGGTAGTGGCATCAGTTGAAGTTGAATAGCCATATAACTCATGCCAATTCAGTTGATCGAAGTTGGTGAAAATATTATATTCAGTTTGTGAAAGACCCAAGGATTCAGCCCAAATTGCGCTGCGGTAATAGGGCTGGGGATTGGTTGCTGGTGGAAATAATTCATCTGTCGGACGCAAAATTTCTAAAACGTGGGCAAGCGGTGTTTCAAAATGCTCGAAGAAGCGGCGAACGGTTTCCAACCAGAGATCGAAAGGTAGTGTGAGTGGGTATTTAGCTGCTTGGAGTTTGGTATATGCTGCTGCCAAAACATTTTGGGGTTCGGCGAGGAGTTCGGGCGTAGTCGCCAATCCGGTATCGTGTCCGCTATCTACGTCTAATCGATCGTTAGCAACGTAATACTCTAAAATCTCATTGACGATATCAATGTAAGGTAAAGCAGTTTGAGTGTTCTCACAGGTTAGTGGCAGGTTTGGCAAATCGGGACGACGTTCGATCAGGACTTCATATGGAGTCTTTTCAGTCTTGGGATCGGGTTGCCCTGGATGATTGCTGCGCCATTTAGTCAAAAAGTTGGTTTGCTCGGTTGGATTTTTAAATGGATAGGTGGCGGTTCCGTGCTTTGCCCTCCAGTCTTGGAGGAAGTTTTGCCACACCTGTTGCTCTGACTGGTGGGATTTAGTCAGATCGACTTTGTAATCTAGAAAATCTAGCAATTCGACAAAGTAGGCAGCGGGGCTGAGTACCGATCGACAGTGTTCGCATTCGCAAAAATCCAGCGAACCGAATAAGGCTTCCATTGTGGGATAGTGCTTGATCAGTTCATTTTTGGCAGCTTCGCGGATGGGCATAGAGGATGATGTGACAAAGGTAGCGGGTGCGCTATCTAGTTGTTTCGCTGCGGTAAAAAAGTTGAAGGTGGTGGTAGTGACTTGCTCGGATTTACGATAGGTTAGTCGTGCTTCATCTACAGAGGGGAAAAATTTGCCAAAGCGATCAAGGAAAGTCTCATATGGGAATGCCACAACATCCTGGGCTGAGGTAAATCCCTGTGACATCAGCACTTTCAAGGATTCATCCGTTGGAGTGATTTGATAGAGACGTTGCAGTAATTTGATACCTTCTGTCGCGTTTTGCACCTGACTAGATTCTATTCCGTTCAAGACAGTCTGATTTTGTTGGATGAAAGCCGCAATCGGCGTGCGTCCTAGCTCGAAGCCCAATGGTTGAGCATTCTCTAGAAAAACGAGTACGGGAGCTTTTAGATCGCTATGTCGTTCGCCTAGCGTTAACTCATCATTCTCGATCGTCCGTCTGACAACTTGGGTGGGAAAGGTAAGGCGAACTTTTCTAGCAAGATCGGCGGCATAAGCATCCACTCGATCGCCAATTTTCTCACCTCCATAACTTGGGGGAATCAGAGTTGCTAAAGTTTGCTCGTTATTACCAGCTAAGGCATTCAGTCGAGTTTTCCAGCTATCTGCTCGATGTAAGTCTTTGTCAGCTAGTTGGGCGAGATTGTTAGGCGATTGAAGTTCCTGTTGGAGTGATTCGGTCAGATTGGCATTATTTAGCGTCAGGTAAGCCAGTTTGCCCTGTAGCTGTAAAGTGTTGACTTTTTCGGGCGCAATTCGACCATCAGTTTTAATTTGCTGCCATAATTCTGCGCCCTGATAAGCAAAATGAAAGTCTTCAAAAATTGCTTGTTCGGTTAGATCGAGTCCCGATTTACTCAAAAGGGTACCCATACTTGATAAAGCTCCGGGGGCAATTGCCGCTCGACGGCTCTGACGAGCAAATACTTTCAATGCGGCTGTTGTCTGTGCAACTTGCTCGTCAGTCAAGCTAACAATGCCCGATGCTCTTGCTTTGGCGATCGCCTGTGTGACAGTCTGTTCGCTCAGATCGGCAAGTTTATCTTTATCTGTCGGCAAACCCACGCGGAACAGGGCGTAGAGAGCCTCTTGGGGAATGCCAGTATCGGCACTTAGTTTGACAGCACTGGCAGTCAGGGCAATCAGACGGGCATCCCAACCTGTTGCCTGGTGTAGTAAGGTAAGATCCTGGCGATCGCCATTTTCCTGAGTTTCAGCCAGTCTGCTCAAGCCATCGAGTTCCCGTTCAAGGTCTGCTGCTAGCCGTTGATACTCTGGTGCCAGGGGTTGGATGCTGGCTGGGGCCACTAGGTTCAGCACCTCTTCCTTCGCAGCTCCGAACTTAGGATCTGAGAGGAGAATTTCCTGCCCTTGGGCATTGATCGCCCGAACTTCAAAGTTGGCGGCGCTGCCTTTGAGTTGATAGGGTAAGGTGTAGAAACCCTGATCGTCTGTCTTCACCTCTCCGAGAGGCGTATCTACTCCCCCAAAACCACGGTTGTAAACTCTAATGGTCAACTCTTGAGCAGGCAATCCATTCTCTAGCAGAATGTGTCCCTTTACCTTGTACTGGTTAGTTTCTGCTCCAGAGACGGTTTTGCCAGTTACAGAAGGAGTCCTAGAAGAGGTTTGGGATATAGGTTGAGCCAATCCCGCTTGGGAGGATAGGCTTCCGACACCTAGACTAGGGGATGTAGAGGGAGTCAAACTTATATCTGGCGAAACTGCCGAGCTGGTGGACAAGGGGCTAGACAGCAAAGCCGCCGTCTTGTTGCAGATTTCACCAGTTGGATCGATACCGTTAGCTTTTTGAAACTCTCCCACCGCTTCACGAGTTGACGGACCAAAGAATTTGCGCTTAACTTCTTCAGGCGATGCCTCTAACCCTTGACTATTTAAGGTTTCATGCAGGCGAGTAACATCGTCGCCAAAATCACCGATACTTAGCTTTCCAGATTCCATAATTTTTACCTTTTGTCATGATTCATACAGGGCTAAACCTCCACTCAATCTAGGGATTACTTGGTGGGCTTAGTGCCAAGATCGAATTGAAGAAGCACAAATGCCCGTGGGTCGCGTGCTACAAATTGAATTCGTTCTACGACCCGAAAGAAGTATTTGGAGCCTTCTTTTCGTACAAATTCTGTGGTGGCTTCACGTCCTACATAAAGACTGGTAGGATCGCCTCCTAATGCCACTAGGAGTCCTTTGTCTTCTGGCAAGGTGCCAGTTCCATAGAATCCCCCCTCAACGAGTGGTTTGATCCGTTCGGCTGTAGTAACTAAACTGGCAGGACTGGGCGGGACATGGGTATCAGCGTAAACTTTGGTGGGTAAAAACAGCGCGTAATTGGGAGCTTGAGCTTTACTGGTTAAAATGGCTCTGCCATCTGCCACTGCTGAGAAAACGTTTTCTCCCCATACAGATCCTGTTTGGGGTTTGAGCAGTCTTCCCACTTTAATGGGTACGGTAACTTGGTTTTCATCATTATCATTCGCATCTTTAGGGTTGGCTTCTCCGAGTAAACCTTGATCTGTGGATTCTCTTTGTTCTGCTTTAACATTACCTGGAAGGCGACCGACATTCCCTTGAAAGATGATAGTGTCTTCGGCAAGTGCGAGGGCTTTAGATGCCATCCTTGCTAGGGTTTTGCAGGTCTTGATCTGAGCTTCTTTTGTAACCTGGGTACTTGTCAACGGAAATTCTTGAAAGATTTCAACAAAAGGTTTAGTGCGACCCTCAAGAATACTCAAGTCTGTAAAGTTAATAACGTCATTGGGAACTTCCGTCGGATTCATGTCGAACATCATGGTTGGAAAGACTTTTTGTGCGATCCGCACTTTCCCCATTTCTGCTTTGACGGCATCATTGATTTCTTGCCATACGGATTGTTCCCAATTCACTTCATTTGAGTTTTCCATAATATTCTTCGGTTTTTTATTGATAAGGGTTTAAGCTTTTGTTAGTACTGAAGTTACACCGATCACACTGGTGGCGATCGCTCGTTTTGTGGGTTCTGAAGTAGGGTTATGTTCCGACCAGTTTTTAATACAGAAATGAGTTTTTGAGTTAAAGATTCATTGTTGTCATTTGTCATTATTTGATGCTCCGACTCGCTGAATAAATATGCTTTGAGAGATAGTGTTGGGTTTCGTGTCCTCAACCCAATCTACAAGAGCGGGCGATCGCGCTTGGACAACTCTCGATCTGTATCCAGGAGTGAGGCACTATCTCTGTTCATAAATCACCTGGGCAGTTTTTAAGATTTCGTTACGGCGAATCCAGTTTTCGCTGTTCTCTACTGATTCTTTCAGGGCAATATCAACCTCGCGCCCTATAATTGCTTCTAACTCATGTTTAATTTTGGCAAGAGTCAATAGTCCTTGACGTGCTTTTGGGGCAAATTTGACGATGATGTCAATATCGCTGTCAGGGTTAAATTGATCGCTGAGGACTGAACCAAATAACGCCAGTTCGGTGATGTTCCATCGCTGAGAGAAATGAATAATTTCTTCTGTTGATATGCCTAAGCGTTCTTGTAATTGAGTATCTAGGTTGAGTAACATATCAGTCCTTGGGGTCAGGATTTAAGGATTATTTTCAGGAAAAATTACATCTTCGTATAGCAAAGAAATGGGACAATGGAAATCAACACTGTCTAAGTAAATTTCTACATTTGTCTCGTTGTCCGCAGGTTCCTCAAGAGAATAAGTAGTCAGTTCCCATTTTTCTTTCTCATTAGACATCTCCAAAAATCTATAAACTAGTCAGAGCAATAAGCAAGCCTTGAGTTAGCCAGATACCAAATTGAGGCTTAAAAACCAATTAATTATGATTGTAGGCATCAAAATTTAATTAAGTGATAAAACTATGACTCTTAACAACGTCAATTATTTGACCAGATTCGGCAGATTTTACTATTTCTATGTTTAGAGAACCAATTCTTAATCTTACCAATCCACAAACAGTTAAAATCACTGAATTATATCGCTTTTTATCTAAGCGAAATCTTTCTTGAACGATTTTAAATATTTTGATAATTCTTATTAGATGTTCTACAAAAATACGATTAGACGACAAGGTTTTATTTTCTGCTGTTTGTAACTTAGTTAATTCTCCGTTTTTTGGCTTTTTCCAAGGAGTCGTTATTTGCTCTTCTCCGACATAAGCTTTATCCCCACTAAAAAGTTGTTGGGGTAAAAATCGATTTAAAACTTGCCGACAAATATTTATATCACTCATCGGACCTGGTTGCCCTACAACTACATCCACAATATCTCTTCCTTTTGGCAAGATGATAAACTGATTTTTAAAAGTATGTCTTTTTTGTTTTCCTGAGTAGTATTTTTTTTGTTCTTGATAGACTAAAGGTCTTTCCCTTGCTTGCTCGGCACTATCAACTATCAACTCATATTCGGTTAAGAGTTCACAAAGAGCAGCCATTTCTTCTGGGGACTTTTTTACTTGTTCTAAGAGACTCGCTGGTAATGCTGATTGAAAAAGTTTTTGCCAATAATTAAACAAATTATGTGCTGTAGATTCGCTTACTTGAAATAATAACCCCAAAACTTGAAAACTTAAGTGATGCCTCAGATAAACTAACATCAAAATTATCTGTTCTTCTTCGGACAATTTATGATGATTGCCTCCACCAACCCTAATCAGTCTAATCTTAGTTTTTTCCCGTTCTTCTTGGTTTCTTTGATGAAGAAATTTTCCTTGTGCTATCAGTTGCTTTAACTGTTCATAATCAATGCCTAATAGCCTTTTGGTTTCTTGAGGATGTTTCTGGATGTAATCCCAAGTATAATTCTTCATTTTTTCAATTATTTGCTTAACTATTTAATTTATTATCCTCTATTTTTAGATGTTAATAGTATTATGGAGATGTTTATTAAGTCGATAGCAATCGACGTTGATTGTTTCGGCATCAATCAGAACATATTCTTTTAAAGTATCAATCTGACGATAATTCCTAAATTTTTTACCTTGATCGATTTGTTCTGTGCTGGGGGATAAGACTTCTACAATCAAGCAAGGGTGGTAAACTGCTTGACGAGCCGTTTGATCGCGACTGTCACAGGTAACCATGACATCGGGGTAATGAAAGGAGCCATTTTGGGAAACGCCGACTTTGGCATCTGCCATAAAGACTTTACACCCTTTACCGCGCAGGTGATTTTTGAGTACGGAAGCAAGGTTTAGGGCAATTGAGTTATGGGGAAGGGTGCCTCCGGTCATGGCAAAGACTTGCCCGTTCATGTATTCGTACTTAATGGGTTGTTGTTCTTCCCATTTCAAATACTCTTGGGGAGTCATTAGTTGGGGTTGGGGGTGAGCGATCATCGGCTATTTATCCTTTGAGTTTATGGGTGAGTTTGTTATTTAGGAGCGGGCAAAATGTAATTTCCGTCGGTATCAGGATTTCCAAGATTATGGGATTTTCAGGATTTTATAATTCATCAGCATCAACATATTTTATTTTTCCTCAATCTTTATTCTTAATTCTGTTAATCCTTAAATCTTGTAAATCCCGATCCGCTGTTTTACGCTACTCCGTAGCCTGTCAGTGGACGTTTATAGTGTGGATGTAAGCCAAGCACAATATCTTCTTTAGGAACACCCATTTCGACTAATTCTTGGGCTAGATCGGCCTCAGTCATGTTGCGCTGAATCCAGATCTTGCCATCTTTAATATCGAGGTGAATAAAGCAGTTGTAAACGCGCCTGAGTTCTTCCCAGCCCACGTCTAATAGTTGGTAATGATCGCGTTCGGTGTCGAAAATGAGTTGACACTCGATTTCAGTATCTGAATCACTCTGCTCAGATGACGCATGAGCCGTGAGTAATTGGCGAATGGCTTGGCGGTATTGTTCTAGTCGTTCCATGTGACAATAATCTCCTGAATTGGGTTGTAGATAACTAACTTGACCTGATACAGCTTGACAGCCTCTTGGATAAAGGGTTCTTGAAAGAAAGATTCATAGGTATCAATTGGTGCTGCTAAATAGAGGGTGCGATCGGGTTCTCGCATTTGTAGTGCTAAACGGTAGTTAAGAAATTGTCCGAGGGCGGCATGAAAATCTGTGATGGTAGATGGACTGAGGAAGCTTTTAATTTCGACGGCAATCTTTCGTCCTGCTTTTTCTGCTGCAAAAACTTTCTCTGCTGCGAGATCGATTTCAAGTTTCACGCCCTCAATTTTAATTTTGAGTGGATCTGCGGTAATTATCCACTGCTCTTTGAGGAGTGCTTGCTTGACTGCATCGTGAAAGAGGTCTTTTGCCATTGTTTGGTTTATTCAGTCCCTGAAAGCGTTCATAATCCTGGTTTGTTTTTTATGCTACTCCGTAGCCTGTAAGTGGGCGTTTGTACGGTGGATGCAGTCCTAAAATGATGTCTTCTCTCTCGATACCCATATCAACCAATTCCTGACCGATATCAATGTCAGTTGCATTATGCTGAAGCCAAATTTTTCCATCCTTGATATCAAAGTGTAAGACTGTGTAATAAACCCGTTCTAGACCTTTCCAACCGACGCGCATGAGTTGGTAGCGATCGCGTGTTGAGTCAAAGAATAACTCGTTCTCGATATCATCATTGCGAGGTTTGGATTGACTATGCTTTTCTAACAGAGTTTGAATACAGGATCGATACTTTTCTAGTTTATCCATTGGACAATTTCCTCCATGATGGGATCGTAAACAATGAGTTCGATCTGATGACGAGCGATCGCCAATCGAGCAAAACGACTTTGAAAGAAGGTTTGATAGGTTTCACGCGGTACTGCTAAATAGAGTAGACGATCTGGTTCATTGATTTCTAGCATAATTCGGTAGTTTAAGAATTGCCCCAAAGCTGTGTGAAAGTCACTGATGGCAGATGTACCGATAAAGCTTTTGATTTCAACGGCAATTTTTTTCTCACCGCGTTCGGCGGCAATCAGTCGTTCGGCACCGAGGTCGATTTTGACTGTAATTTCTTCCAATTCTAGTTCTAGCGGATCGTCAGTAACTATCCATTGGTCTTTTTCTAAGCCGCGTCGGACGGCATCATGAAAGAGGTCTTTTGCCATTGTTTGGTTTATTCACTCCCTGAAAGCATTCATAATCCTGCTCATCCTCTAATCCTGCAAATCCTGCTGCCGACAGTTATTAAACATCAACTTATGTTCCAAGCTTTTTCCTCCAAAATTAATTAATAGTCCCAAGGGAAAGTCATAGGCAACTGTGTAATTTTTCGCTTGAGCGATATGAACATCCTCTAGCTGCACTACTGCTTTTATTTCCACGACCACCCGATCTTCTACGACAAAATCTGCACGGCGAGTACCCACTTGAATTCTGTCGTAAAATACAGGTTGTTCCTGCTCTCTGGCGAAACCTAACCCTGCGCGCTCTAGCTCGATCGCGAGGCAGCGCTGATAAATCACTTCTTGAAATCCAGGTCCCATCTTGTTGTGTACTTTCATGGCGCAGCCAATTATTTTGTAGGTGAGTTCGTTACCAATCATTGTCGGTATCAGGATTTAGAGGATTATGGGATTTTCAGGATTTTATAATTCATCAGCATCAGCATATGTTATTTCTCTCCAATTTTTCTTCTTAATCCTGTTAATCTTTAAATCTTGCAAATCCTGATACTGACTTTGCTGGGACATTTGTTTGATTCTCCATTTTTGCGGTTTCCGAATTCTGTCCATGTTCTCATCCTGTCCATCCTTAAATCCTGTAAATCCTGATGCTGACAGTTGGATTTCGTGTCCTCGGCTCAACCTACAAGAACGGGCGATCTAAGTGATTTTTAGTGCGGGCAGTATTGTCAAATCGATCGCTAATCTGGTCTATCTTCCCTTTCGTTTCCAGGGT
>JBDKJC010000005.1:0-19059 GCA_039796815.1 Cyanobacteriota bacterium
GGCGCGATCGCCTGAACCAAGATCGGTTTTTAGCTTATCAGGCTTCTGCCCGTGGAGGAGTGGTTAAAATTAATTACGATGGTGGCGATCGCGTTTTGCTGCAAGGTCAAGCAGTAACCGTAATGCGGGGGGAATTATTGTGAGTGGCTGTTAAATTCTGGCATTAAAGTTATTTGATTTGGGAGCAGATAGATGAAAATTAGACGAGCTATATCTCTAGCACTGAGTATTATTTTGCTCATTGTGATGGGTGATTACCTAATCAATAATCTTTATCTAGTTTATTCAACAGTTGATAGTTGGAGTAGGGTTAATGCTACAACAGTCCAGCCTAAAGCTGTTGGTAGTAATGGCGTAGTGGTTTCAACCCAGCAAGAGGCTTCATCAGTGGGGTTACAGGTACTTAAAGATGGAGGAAATGCGATCGATGCTGCGGTAGCGGTAGGTTATGCCTTGGCGGTGACAGACCCCTGCTGTGGAAATTTAGGTGGCGGTGGCTTTATGCTGATTCATTTAGCCGACGGTACGGAATCTTTTATTAATTTCCGCGAGACTGCACCTTTAAAAGCGGATAGCCAGATGTATCTAGATGAGCAGGGTAAACT
Organism: Cyanobacteriota bacterium; assembly: GCA_039796815.1. GTDB lineage: Bacteria > Cyanobacteriota > Cyanobacteriia > Cyanobacteriales > Xenococcaceae > Waterburya. Next base: position 606 of record JBDKJC010000005.1, read on the forward strand.
GAGGGAAAACTCTAGCACTGATGGTTACTTAGCGGTGGGTGTTCCAGGTACGGTTAAGGGTTTGAATTACGCTCTCGACCAATATGGGACGATGGAGTTAAAAAAAGTAATTAAACCAGCGATCGCTTTAGCTGAATCAGGTTTTGTGCTGCATTCAGGAGATGTAGAGATATTTGAAGCGGGGAAAGAGAACCTGCTACAGCCTAATGTTGCCAAGATCTTTCTGCCAGAGGGAAAAACCTATCAAGTTGGCGATGTTTTAATTCAGTCTGATTTAGCTAATACCTTAAAAGCTATTTCCCAAGAGGGAGAAGAAGCCTTTTATCAAGGAGAAATAGCCCAAAAAGTTGTGGCAGCCAGTCAAAAAAACAACGGTATTTTGAGTTTAAAAGATTTTGCCAATTATCAGGTTCAAGAATATGAACCCATAAGCTGTAACTATCGAGGATACCGTGTGGCTTCTTCTCCGCCACCTGGTGGTGGTACTACTGTTTGTCAAATGCTGAACATTTTATCTGGCTATAATCTCCAGGAATTAGGCTGGCATACGCCCCAAAGTCTACATCAAATGTTCTCCTCAATGTTATTAGCTTTTGGCGATCGCAACCGTTACTTAGGCGATCCTAATTTTGTGGATAACCCAACCAATAAATTACTCTCTGTTGAATACGCTGCTGCTTTAAGAGCCAAAATAGCTTTTGCAGCACTCGATCCTGAGTCGATCTATTCCACTGATGTTCAGCATGAGGGAACAAATACCACTCACTATTCTGTAGTGGACAAAGAAGGTAATGCTGTAGCCGTCACCTATACGATTAATTCTTATTTTGGTGCGGGAGTAATTGCCCCTGAAACAGGATTTTTACTCAACAATGAGATGGATGATTTTACTACCAAGCTGGGATCGGCAAATCAGTTTGGCTTACATCAGGGAACAGCAAATTTAATTAAACCTGGTAAACGTCCTTTAAGTTCTATGTCTCCCACTATTGTTACCAAAGACGGACAAGTATATCTAGTTACAGGTAGTCCAGGTGGCTCGACAATTCCGACTACGGTGTTGCAGGTAATTACTAACGTCATCGATCACGAAATGAGTTTGCCTGATGCGGTTAATGCTCCCCGTGTACACTATCAAGGTTTACCTGACCAAATAGTTGCTGAATCTCACGCCATTACGCCCAAAACTTTTAGAGGCTTAAAACTGAGGAACTACAATAACATTATGCCTTTTATGTCTTGGGGTGCAGCAGAATCAATCTTGGTTAATGGCGATCGCACAATGATCGGCGTTAATGACAGGCGCAAACCTGCGGGGGAAGCAGTTGCTTATTAACAGATACTAAAGCTTAATAAAACCAGTAAAAAGACTCAGGAAAAACAAAGAGATAGGAAGCGTTACTAGTAGGGTACTAGTAATTGTTTTTACAGATGGAGTCATATTTTCAGAAGGGTTTTTTAACTCAGAAAAAGGGCGTGAAGTTTTTTTCATTTTACTTAATGGTTAATGCATATGTATATTTTTATATATTGCACCTTTGTCGTCGATTTAACGTCAGTCTATGGAAGGATTTTAATTTAGGTTGCGCTCGGCTACAAGAAGAATTTTTTAAATCAGCATTGCTGTCTACCCAATCAAGAAATATCAATGTTTAATGATCGATAGTAAATACTTTGCAACTTCTAGACTCAAATTATGTCCGCAGGGTCATTCAAACAAGATGGTTTAAACTGGCGCATTAATTTAATTAAGCAAAGGTTTGGTGAATGGATGGAATATCAAACCTCTCAGTTAAATCCTGATTGGGACTTAGCAGCTTTTCAATCGACGCTGTTGTGGCAAATTATCAAATTTTGCCTCTGGTTAATTATTGCTATTTTGCTGGTTTGGATGACGTGGCAACTGTGGCTACTACTAAGACTCTACTGGAAACGTTGGCAAAGAGAGAGCGATCGCCAGACTAATTTCACCTCTTTTACCCAAACAACTCAACTATCGGCAGCCGATTGGGTAGAGCGATCGCAATCTGCCAGAGTAGATGGTAATTATCAACAGGCGATTTTTTGTCTCTATCAGGCAATGTTAAAGCTGCTGGATGAACGTGGAATAATTCCCACTCAGCTAAGTCTAAGTTTAACTGATGAAGAATATCGGCGATCGCTTTTGAAAATTCCTGTTTCTCCTGTGACCCCCTACGAATTATTATTATCAACCCACCAAAGACTCTGTTTTAGTACAGCAGAAGCAGATCGAGCTTTGTTTGAAGAATGCCAACAGGCTTATCAACAAATCGCAGCTAAACATTAATATTTTTAAATTTACTAAGTAATGCCAAATTTTCGTCAACGCAAATGGTTATGGATGGGAATTGCGATCGCGGTGATTATTATTTTAACTCTGGTTGCTGCACCTAATAGTGGTGGTCGCAAAAATGATAGTGGCTCAACTTATGGCAGGAGTCCTGATGGTTATGGTGCTTGGTATGAATACATGACCAAAAAAGAAATTCCCCTTCAGCGTTGGCGTAAACCTTTTTCTCAGTTTATTGAAGATGATGTTCAAGATGCCACCTATCTAAAAATTCTAAGCAAGAGTGATTATTTAGTGGGTTTAGAAAGTACACTTTCATCTGCTGAATCCAACTGGGTAAGTCAAGGAAATACCCTAGTCATCATCGGCAAGTATCAACCTGCTACGGCTGCACCCTTCAACAGTTTAATTCCCTATCGCCAGGAGACTTTATCTAATGATCGAATCAAAATAGTAACTACTCGTCGTTTTCGCGGGGGAAAGCAAGAAGAAAGTATTCTCCAGGATTATTATGGTGCGGTAGTTTGGCAAGAAGAAATTGGTAAAGGAAAAGTTATTTACTGTACGACTCCCTATTTGGCTGCTAATGCTTATCAAGACAATCCCGACAATTATCAATTTCTGGCAGACTTAGTAAATGACCATCAAACCATCTGGGTAGATGAATATATTCATGGCTACAAAGATAAAGAAAGCATTGCCGAAGAACAACAGTCAGATATTCTCAGTTATTTAGCTCAAACTCCTTGGTTTATCCTCTCGATTCAAACAGTCCTAATTGCCATAATTGCAGCCATTACTGCCTTTCGTCGCTTTGGTCTGCCAATTAAACCCCAAACTGCGATCGCTGATAATAGCACTGCCTATATTAATGCTCTAGCGGGAGTCTTAGAAAAAGCCAATAGTACCGACTTTGTGGTAGATGCGATCGCTAAAGATGAACAACACAAGCTACAACAAGCTTTAGGCTTGGGTAAGTCTTTGGTAGATGAGCAAACTTTACTAGCAACCTATAAACAGCAACGAGGAGAGATAGATTTAAGTCAGTTGTTACAGGTGAGTAATGCTGGTAAGAAAATTAGTGATGCTCAATTGATTACCTGGATTCAAAAGTGGCAGAAGTTAAATCAGAATAATTGAGAAAAGACTGGCTAGGAGCTTGTGATTAAGTTTTTAAAGTTAATCAGCTAAGATCGACAATGATTATCGTTATAAAAGATCGGAATATGCTGCGCGAGGTATTGGAGAATATTGGATTATCGATCCCCAACAAAGTCAAGTGCTGGTATTAACTTTGGTTGACGGGTTATATGAGGAGGTTGTTTATCTTAAGAGCGATCGCCTAGTTTCTGCAACTTTTCCCACCTTAGAATTAACAGCCCAGAATATTTTGATTGCAGAATAAACTTACTACAGTGGCAAAAGTTAAATCAGAGTAATTAAGTGATCGTTTTTGATTTGGGCGATTGGGCGCAGCCCACGGACGCGCCTCCAGGCGTTAATCCTTTAGGGCTTCGCGATCGCACTTCTTTCTTGAGTGTCTTCGTTTTATTTGGCAGCTTGAAACTGACTACAGGGTGCTGGTGCGCCTCTTAATAGTCCTTCTGTACTTAAGTCTTCGTCTATTTCTTCCCAGTGAATACCATAACCACCACCACAAACTATCCATTTTTTTCTTTGTTCGGGGTTAGCTGCTAACAGTCTGGGATACCAAACTAAAGGAACAATAATAGTTCTGCCATCCATAAGATCGACACTAATAGTATCTTCTGTAAAGCATACATTTTGAACTCTTTCATCGGCTCTAATTACTGAAATACTCATTCCATGCCTCTACTAGTTTGGTTTGATTTTCTCTTACTAATGATTCTAGCTTTCTTAACTCTTTAGCTCTAAATCCAATATTTTTAGCTAATGCTACAGGCTCTAGCCAAAATTTAGCTGAAAGATTATCTCTATCTATATGAATATGAGGAGGTATGTACCTATTCTTAGAACTGTTGGCATATTGAACTATTTATAGTTATTCAATCGCGATCGCACTTTCTTGATTGTCTCCATGTCCCATTATTCCTAATTCTAGACATTCGGCGACATATGCAAGAAGTTTGTATTTAGTGAAGGCGATCGCAATTTTAAGTAAGTTGATTAAATTGTGGGAATAATAAATATTAAGCTAACTTATATGTATCAAGATTAAATTGAATTTACAGAGTGTCCCCCTACAAGATCATTATCGAAGCGATCGCAAATATTTGTAACTTATGTTGAATTATGTGAATAGATCTTCAATTGATTATGACTAGAGTGACTTTTAATGCTGCATTGAAACCTTTATTTAGTGTCTTTAAAGAAAAAGAAATTGAAGAAATATATGAAATAATAAGAGACTATATTCATGCATTTATAGCTTGTCTCACTAAAATAGATGTACAACAAACCATTACTAAACCAATTGTATTTAGAGCTGCAATGCAGTTGTTCAAAAGTGTTGTCACAAGAGTTAGAGACAGATATGGCTCTGATTACACTGTAGACAATTTTTTAGATGTATTAAATCCTACATTTGTAAAGGCAAAGCCATCTTGGTTTACTCATGCTAGGGCTATTAATAATTTATATGAAAAGCTAGAAAAAGAGCTTAATGATTTCACATTGTAGCTATACATTTTTTTTATTGATTTGTCTATGTCTATTGTAGTAAGTGAGATTAGACCTTTTTGGATGCCTAAGCTAAATGAAGTTGTTGGTAATCAAAAGTTTGGTTTATCTGAATGGATTTCAAAAGGCGAGTATTATTATATGTCTTCGCCCATATCCCAAGACCAATTTACACTCGATTTATCTGGTAAAAGTTTTACTAAAAATATGTTGTTTGCTTTTGCATTTGATTGCAATCGTATGGCATCGGCAGCATTTGAGACAATGTATTCTATTGAAAAAAGTACAAAATTACCTAATTCTGTAGCCTGGCTGATTATAAAGTCATACTATGCTGCTTATTATGCAGGTCACGCAATTATCAGAATGCTTGGAATAAGCTGCTCTCAATTGAATCAAAAATCAGCAAGTAAACTCTGTGAAATTTCTCAGTTAAACCAAAATAATAATGTGATAAGTATACCTTCTAGTTACTATAGCTGTATCTATAATGTAAATACTCAAGAACTATTTTTTAAAAATATTAAATCTAAAGGTGGTGTTCATGAAAGCTTCTGGAAAATTTTTCATGAGCGCATTAAAGACTTAAGTAAATCAATACTGACTGAACCTATAATCATTCAACAAAGCCAAGATGTTTTTAAAAAGTTAGACGAGTTATGTAAGATTCTGTGTTATCGAGGATTTAATGGTGGTAATTGGCTTTCATCGGTACGTAATCAAGTAAATTATCGACACGAATTAAATGCTTGGTTTCCACATAGAAAATGGGGTCAACAAAGCGTGCAAGATATATTTAGGGACTCTTCAATTTGGCTTGATGATCCTATGAATATTAGCTTACTTATTCAACCTGATAAACCAATCGACCTGTTTATTCATGCTTGTAATTTTATAGTAGCTTTGTGCAGAGTTTTAATTATAGATATGTCTAACAGATGTTCACAAGGAAAATCTTATTTAAAAGACGGTTCATTAAAACTATTAAATCAATGCACTTAGATTTAAATGCACTTAGATTTATTAATTATTTAAAGTTGAGTCAGTTAAATCTACCATTTTCTTGCTACCTTTAAGTTTAGTGGTTCAATAATTTTAGATAGTAATACTTATTCTATACAGCATGACACAAGCGCAAAAATCATTGCTAGCTTCGCGTAATGTAACTGAGTTGTTTGCTCTCATCGATAAGTTAATTCAAGAAATTCAAGCATTGTATTGTCTTGATGCTGTACCTTGGGTTATTGGTTATTCGGGTGGCAAGGACTCTACAGTTACATTGCAACTTATTTGGAATGCTTTGGCTGCATTGCCTAAAAAACAAAGAGCCAAAAAAGTTTATGTCATTACTACCGACACCTTAGTAGAAAACCCGATTGTATCTTTCTGGGTGAGCAAGTCTTTGGAACAAATGAAGCTTGCTGCTGAAAAACAAAATTTACCGATAGAACCTCATTTACTTGCTCCAGATGTCAAGAATACATTCTGGGTAAATTTGATGGGGAAAGGTTATCCTGCACCTCGTCATGGATTTCGTTGGTGTACAGAAAGACTGAAAATCCATCCGACAAATCACTTTATTCGTAATGTAATTAGAGTTAGCGGGGAAGTTGTTTTAGTTTTGGGAACTCGTAAGGCTGAGAGTAGTAATCGGGCGGCGACAATGGCTAAGTATGAGATAGGTGAAGTCAGTGAGTTATTGCAGTCTGATTCTAATTTATCCAATTCACTACGTTATAGCGATACATTACCCAATGCTGTGATTTATAGTCCGATTCAAGAATGGCGAGATAATGAAGTCTGGATGTATCTTATGCAGTTTCCAAACCCTTGGGGAAAGAGCAATCAAGACTTATTTAATATGTATCGTGGAGCGACTGAAGATAATGAGTGTCCTCTGGTAGTAGACACCTCTACACCTAGTTGTGGAGATTCAAGGTTTGGCTGTTGGGTCTGCACCTTAGTAAACAAAGACAAATCAATGGAAGCCATGATTCAAAATGATGAAGAAAAGGAATGGCTTCAGCCTTTATTAGATATACGCAATCAGCTTGATATTCATCAAGACCGTCATCGACGAGATTTTCGTCGTCTTCGTGGCAAAGTACAGCTTTTTGAGCGTGAAAGAAAAGGAGAAAAAACTATTCAAAATATTCCCGGCCCTTATGTAAGAAAGTGGCGGGAGATTTGGCTCACAAAAGTACTAGAAGCACAAATTGAAGTTAGGCAGAATGCGCCAGATGAATATAAAAATATTTGTCTGATTACTCCTGAAGAGTTGAGCGAAATTAGAAGAATTTGGCTAGAAGAAAAGCATGAGTTTGATGATAGTTTACCTCGCATTTATCAAGAAGTAACTGGGGAAGTGTTTAAAGATATTAGAGTTGGTGCAGATGAAAAGTTATTAGGTAATGATGAATGGGAAACTTTGGCAGAGATATGTAATGATGAAATGCACTTAGAGTTGATGTCGAAGCTATTAGATACAGAGCGGCAATTTTATACTAGAAACCGTCGTTTAGGTATCTATGATAGTCTAGCTAAATGTTTTGATACTAGTTCTAGAAGTAAGGAAGAAGCGATCGCAAATGCACATCAAAAACACGATCTGAAAACTGCCGCTGAACAAGGTGATATTGCAGCAGTGAAAGAACAATTGAAACAGTTGAATAAACCACATGAAGATGTGGAAGAAAAGCCTGTAACTTGGGGAAATATTAAATTTTCTACTAAACAAAAATAAAGATTAGGTACTGACTGCTTGACTCTTAAATTTTTTAAGCTCATGGGAATGACAAATCCTTAAAAATTATCTTATGGATCTAAAAATAATCTTCGATCCCAAATGACGGGTTGATTGAGGCTAGTAGTCAAATTTGGGAATTGAGGATGAAATTCGTTAATTAAAATATTGTTATCTAACGGTGCGACAATTGAAGGAACAAACAAAATACATGAACGCTTTGTTAATAGCCATTCCTCGGCAAATTGCTGGCTTACGGTAGAGTCATTCCAGTTTGGCAAACTATAAGTAGTAACAACCTCATAAGTAGTACCAGCAGGAATCGTAATTTCAACCCACTGCTGGTTACGAGGAATTTTACCTGTGTTGCTATGAACTAGCTTTTCTAATAAAGCAGTAGAATAATGCTCGGAACTATAAATTACTCTACTTGCAGGAGTATTCCATCGTCCAGGATAAAAAGTAGAGCCAGTACCATCAAAAAGCGGATACTTATTATTAGCTGCACCAATACGATAGGCTTTGATAGTCCGATTTAAAACTGAAGCATTCATTAAGCAGCCGAGCCAAATAATAATCTACCCAATATTTGTTCTACTTGCCTTGCTCCTAATTCAGTCATACAGGCTGCAAAAGGTGTACGATTATCTAACATGGGATGATTTTTACTCATGAATTCTCGTGCATCTTCTTCTGAGTTCCAAACTTCTAAGGCGAAAACATAAATTCGGGCTAATCTTTCTAGTTTTTCGCTGTATTGTATTGGTAAAGGAGATTTATTATTAAGTTTACGATTAAGAGTACTTCTGGGTACTAATAGATAATATTGGTTGGAAGCATCGGGATAAATCCGATCGACCACAATTTTTACTGATTCACTGGGTAACCCAGCAATTACCAGCTTTTCTAAATCGCGATCGCTTTTTATTTCTTTACCTAGTTTACTCGTACCACCTAAGAGCGATGCTATACGTTCTGGAGTCACAATGTTCATGGTTTTGTTTGTCCAATTGAATAAGTAAAGTATATCATTTGGACAAAAGTAATGGTTTTATGGGAGTAACGAGATTGATTTATAGTTGAAGAGTAAATGGATAAATGCTAAATGATTTTTACTGAGTTAGTTATTGAGAATTTTGGTGCCTATGCAGGGAAGCAGACTATTAATCTGCGTCCAGAAAACGACGATGTTATTCAGCCGATTATTTTATTAGGCGGAATGAATGGTGGTGGAAAAACTACCCTGATGGATGCAATTCGTTTGGCTTTATATGGACAAAGAGCAAGGTGTTCGACACGGGGTAATTTGGGGTATGGTGATTTTTTAACTCAGTCGGTAAATAGTCAGACAAATTCGGCAGATTTAACTCAGATACAGTTATCTTTTGAGCATATTTTTGAGGGACATTGGCAAGAGTTTAAGATTATTCGTGCTTGGCAAAGAAATCCTCAAGATGGTAGGGATAGTTTAAGTATTGAAAGGGAGTCACGTTTTGATAGTAATTTAGAAGAGCATTGGGATGAATATATCGAAAATATTCTCCCGTTAGGTATTTCTAATTTGTTTTTATTTGATGGTGAACAGGTTAAAGAGTTAGCTGAATTAGATACTCCACCCCCAGCGGTAGTAGAGGCGATTAATAATTTATTGGGTTTAGAGTTGGCGGAAAAATTATCTTTAGATCTTGAGGTATTGGTTAATCGTAAGCGTAAAGCATTAGCTAATAAAACTCAGTTGTTAACAATAGAAGAAATTGAAACTAAGTTAGTAACTAAACAAGCAGAAAAGGCTAAAATAAATAATAAATTAACTGAACTACAGCATCAATTAGAGCAAGCTAATAAAAAACGCGATCGCGCTCGGAATAAGTTTAATAAGCAAGGGGGAAAAATTGCCAGTGAAAGGGAACAAATTGAAGCCAAACTAAAAGACTTTAATGCTCATTTGGAAGCCAAAAGACAAGAGTTAATTATCTTAGCTAGTGGCTGTTTACCTTTAAAGCTAATAATACCTTTGTTATCAGCAGCAGCTAATCAAGGTAAAAAAGAGCTAGAAACTCAACAATTTAAACAAGCTCAAGGTGTTTTGGCAATTAGAGATCGTAAGTTGTTAGATTATTTAGCTAGTATCAAATTAGCAGATGAATCTATTAGTAAGGTTGAATTTTTTCTTGCTGAAGAAAACAAAAACATTGCTGAATCAATAGATAATGAAGCTGATAGTTTTTTGCATTTAACAGAAATAGAATTACAACAACTAGTTAGTAATACTCAAGATATTTTACCTCTACAAACCAAATCTACTCAGAATATTGTTCAGCAAATACAACAATTAGAACTAGAAAAAGAGCGGACTGAAAGTCAACTAGCGATCGCCGCCTCCCCAGAAGATTATCAGCAACTACTACAAGCTGTAGAAACTACGCAACAAGAGGTGAGTAACTGTAAAGCTTTATATCAAGTTGAGCAAGAAAAAATTGCTCAGTTGACTAAAGAAATTGAACGTATTCAACAAGAATTAAATCGTAAATTAAAAACCTATAGTGAAGATGTAATTGATAATATTAACGACGAACATATTATTAAAACCTCGGTAAAAGTTCAGGAAACTTTAAAGATTTTTAAAGAAAAATTAACTCTAAAAAAACTCAATAAATTAGAAACAGAAGTTAAAGATTGTTTTCTCTATCTATTACACAAATCAAACCTAATTAACCGCGTTACTATAGATAGCGATCGCTTTAAACTAGAACTATACGATCATCAAGGTCAACTATTTCCCAAACAGCGTCTATCAGCAGGGGAAAAACAACTACTGGCGATCGCCTTTTTGTGGGGACTGGCCAGAGTATCAGGACGTAATTTACCCATTGCGATCGATACCCCCTTAAGTAGATTAGATTCATCCCACCGTCATAATTTAGTTGAACGATATTTTCCCACCGCATCCCATCAAGTAATCCTACTTTCTACCGATACAGAAATAGCTGAAAAAGAAGTCAAGCTATTAAGAGAACAAGATGCGATCGCTCAAGAATATCTACTTAAATATAATCCAGAAAAACGTCAAACTACTGTAGAGCAAGGATATTTTTGGTAAGTAAGAAAAGTCTTTTTTTTATAACAATACTAAATTTGGAGTTTATCAAACGTTCTAATATCAAGTTCGGATAATTAGTTAAAAAAAACAGATTATTCAGCAATCAATTTCTTTTCCCCTAACTCAGTTTAAATTTAAGTATTCAAACGAACTTGATATAAGTGATAATTGCCTCTTTAACTATGATTTTTCATTGAGCAAAATCAATTAATTCTGCTATGTTTGTTTGAATGGTTTGACAAATATTTTCTAATGGTAAATCATTAGCATCATGTCCAAAAGGATTTTCAATTTCAATACCGATTTGTTCAATACCAAAAACTGTAAAACTAATTACACTAACTATCGGTGCTGTCCACCAAGCTAATTCAGTTACTAATTGAAATGGTAAAGTTAAACAATAAATTAATAATAATTGTTTAAGATGAATTGAATATGCGACTGGTATGGGAGTTTTTAAAATTCGTTCACATCCACCAAGAACATCAACCATTGAATCTAATAATTTTAACATTGATGTTAGCTGATAACTATCAATATAATCATTATCATATTGTTTTTGAAGATAATCTTGAATTAAAAATGCTACATGTAAAGGTGGATTATGAACTTTTTGCAGCTTTTTATACCAAGAGTTTGGGAGTAAGTCAATAATCTCATTATTAATTGCCTGCCCTCTTAAATGTGATTTAGTTACCATAGCAAAAACTACTAAAAGATATAATATTTTTATTTTTTCTTCTCGATCTTCAAGGCTATTTTCTTTGACAGAAACTACAATAGTACGGGCAAGATTACGAATTGAATTGACTAATGCTCCCCACAGTTTACGACCTTCCCAAAAACGCTCGTAAGCAGTATTAGTACGGAAAACTAATAATAAACCTAAAACAATACTAGGAACAACAGTACTAAGAATTGGTAAGCCAACATCGCGATAATACGAGTGAACAAGACAAATAAATAACCCAAAAAATCCGCAAAAAATAACCCTAGGAATAATTGCAGGAATAACTGAAGCTCGCCACCTAAAAGTGATTTTAAACCAGCTTAATTCTTGTTGATGAATACTTTTTTCTAAAGTAATTTTTTTGAACATCTTATACTAACATAAGCTCAAAATTATATTGCTTATTTTCCATGACAATTAGGTATTTTAAATGCTGGTGGATAATGAAAGCGATCGCTCTCATTAACTAAGTTCTTTAATTAAAGAAATTATCCAAGCTAAGGCAATAATAATTAAGATGGAAATTTCTAAAATTTTAAGTAGTGAAGCAAAAGATAACCATTGCTTAATCGATGTCATGCTCAAATTATTGCGCCAATGAAGCACATGTTCGCGCCACAAAGCAGGACTATCTTGACTTTGAAATCGCCAATTTAGCATCGATAGAATTAGAGGGATACCACCAACCCTAATACTCATTAAGAGATGAAGCGCGATCGCCATGACTAAAATCAGCCAAGCAACAAGATGAGCAGAGTACCAGAAATGATTAAGTTCTCCTCGCGGTAGCCACTTTTCACTCATCATCTTGCCCGAAAAAAGCGCGAAAGTGAGAGCCAAAATACTCGCGGTATTAACTAAACGATGCACGGTGTACCACCAGATTGGTTGACCCACTTGAGTTAGCTTATTCAGGGAGTTGGACTGAATTAATCTTCTTTGACCTCGATTAAAAGCATAAACGACAAAAAAAGGGAAAATCAGTAAAGTCCAAAGTCCAAAAGTTCCGTGAATTCCCTCAATTTCCTTAAATTCGGGTAAAGGCAAGCTACCCCATCGTCCATCGTAAGTATTGTAAGTCCAAAAAGCAGTAGCGATCGCCGCGATCGCACTTAAGCCAGTCAAGCCGTGAAGTATTCGCAGTAAAAGTGGTTGATAAGGGGAGGGAATTTTTACTGACATGAATTTTTGCTATTTATTGCTACTTAAGGCTTATTTTTTAGTTTAATAGACATCTCTAATAATTAATCTGTAACCATGAAAAAACTGTGGTAGAAACCTAAAACCTAATTTATAGAGCTGTTTAATCAAGAAAAACTTTGCTGTTTAACAATTTCTAAGAATGCCTGTAAAGTAGGCTGATAATTATTACTTTGATAGGCGATCGCCAGTTCCACTACAGGTGCATGAGGTTTTAAGCTGCGATAGACAACACCCAATCTTTGGAGATTCTGTACGTAAGCAGGTAGCAAGGAAATACCCATACCAGCAGCCACAAATCCCAACATCACTTGCATTTCTCTGGCTGCATAAATCACATTAAGGCGCAAACCTGCTTGATAATATAAGTTAGAAATTTCCTCAAACAAACCACAACCGCGATCGCGTGAAGCCAAAATTAACGGCTCATCACCTAAATCGGCAATGGTAATTTCTGTTTTGCTAGCTAGAGGATGATTTTCTGGTAAAGCTACTACTACTGGTTCTTGGAAAATAGTTTCGATAATTAAGTTGCTATGGTTAATGGGGGGAACGACAAAACCCAGATCGAGTTGATTATTGGCAATCGCGCTAATTTGCTCACTGGTTCCCATAGGCTGAACGATCACATCTACATTGGGGAAGCTCCCTCGAAAAGTTCTAATGGAGTTAGGAATTAGATCGTAAACCGCCGAACCTTGAAAGCCAATTTTGAGCTGACCGATTTCGCCACGATTAGCCCTTTGAGCAATTTGAATTCCTTGTTCGACTTTTGCCAAAATTTCTTGAGCTTCTGTCAGAAAAAGTTCGCCAGCTTGAGTTAATTGAATCTGTGAGGGGAGACGTTCAAACAGTTTAACCGCTAATTCTCCCTCTAGCTTCTGGATTTGCCGACTTAAAGAGGGTTGAGTAATTTTTAGTCTTTTTGCTGCTCGACCAAAATTTAACTCTTGCGCTACTGCCACAAAATATCTCAAATGACGCAACTCAATTTTCTCATTCATGCCTGAAAGCTATCAATTCTATAGGTAAAAAGCATTTGACTTGTTCCCAAGCCTTCCTATAGATTATTAGAAATTCAGCAAAAATATTGAATATGACTAAGGTTTTACAGATTGATTGCAGTCCTAGAAGCGATCGCTCTCATTCTCGGCAACTTACCCATCATTTCGTTACTAACTGGAAACAAGCTTATCCAGACTACCAGATAACCTATCGCGATCTTGGTCATCAAATTATTCCCCCAGTCACAGAAACTTGGATTGCTGGTGCTTTTTCTTCTCCAGATACTCATACTTCAGAATTAACCGCAGCTTTACAATTATCCAATGAGTTAATTAAAGAACTCTTAGCCAGCGATCGCTACGTGTTTAGCGTTCCCATGTATAATTTTGGCATTCCTGCTAACTTTAAAGCTTATATCGACCAAGTTTGTCGTGTCGGCAAGACTTTTTTGGCTAACTCTGATGGGAGTTATGAAGGTCTGCTGACCAATAAGAAAATGCTGGTAATTACAGCTAGAGGCGGCAGCTTTCCCCCCGAAACTCCTGCTGCTGCTTTTGATTTTCAAGCACCTTATCTGCGTACAGTGTTTGGCTTAATGGGAGTGACAGATATTACCTTTGTTCATGCCGAAAATTTAGGTCAAAAAGGAGAATTACGAGAGCAATCTTTAGAACAGTCACGTCTTGACTTACAAAAGCTGGTTGCAGAGTGGAAATAAGCAAAAAATGTGGTTGTTTGCTAACTTTTACTGCTTTATTGCTGTTCACTACTCCTGTAACTTTAGCCTCAGAAGTCAAGTCCAAATCAGCTACTTCCGTATCTCAGCTAAGAGACGTACAAACGACAGACTGGGCATTTACAGCACTACAATCTTTAATAGAGGATTACGGTATCATTCAAGGCTATCCTGATGGGTTATTTAGGGGCGATCGCTCTATCTCTAGATCTGAATTTGCAGCAGCTTTAAATAGAGTATTAGCGGAAATTGAACAAAGTGCAATCAATAATTTTACTCATACAGATTTAGCCACCATTAGGAAATTACAGACAAGTTTTGCAGCAGAATTAATTAGCTTGAACAAGAGTCTTACTACTATAGAAAATAAGACCCAAGCCCTAGAAGATAATCAATTTTCTACTACGACCAAACTTAAAGGACAGACAATTTTTGCTCTCAGTGCAGGAGGTTTTACAGGCGAGAATGTGATTGCACCAACAGGTACAGTAGTTGCCACCGAACAACCCAACACTACTTTTCTTTACCGCTCATCCTTAGATTTGGATACTAGTTTTACTGGTACTGATTTACTGAAAGTACGGCTGGTTACAGGTAGTGACGGAGGAAGTGACAACATAGCAGGATTCCTCGAACCCAACTTTGGTAGCGTTTTAGACTTCTCTCTAGCAGGCAGAGATGGCGAATTTAGTCTAGCCAGACTTTACTATAGTTTTACTCCGATTGAAGAAGTCAAGGTAACCCTGGGAAGTTTAATGGTAGCTACGGAATATGTAGATCGCAACAGCTATGCCAACAATAGCTCCCAAGATTTTTCGACTCAAGCTATTACAAACAACTTTATCTTATTTCCTCGCGGTCGAGGTTCTGGTGCAGTACTAGAATGGAGTCCAGCCAAGATACCGTTAAAAGTTACCGCTTTATATATTGCGGGTAATGCAGCTAATAGTGAAGCAAGCGATCTCGCCATTGAAGGTTCATCTGCGCCTATTTTACTGTTTCCCAATCGTGGAGGGTCAGGGGGCTTATTTAATGATCCCTATCAAGGTATCGTCGAAGCAGAATACTCACCCAGAGAAAATATTACCCTGCGTCTTCAATACAGTGGTGGAGAAATATTTGAGAGTCCTTTTGACGCTGTTGGGATTAATGGCGAATGGGCAATAACTCCTAAACTAGGCATCTTTGCTCGTTATGGTTGGAGTAATTACGATAATACCTTGCAAGGAGACATCTCTCCTAATTATTGGATGGCGGGAATAGCTTTTCCCGATTTATTTAAAACTGGTGCAAGCAGTGGTATTGCGATCGCTCAACCTTTTATTGAAAATAAAATTGGTAATGCTACCCAAACTAATCTCGAAGCTTTTTACAATCTACCCCTTCAAGACAATATTACCCTGACACCATTAATTCAAGTAGTCACCAATCCAGGTAATCAAGATGATAGCGGGACAATTATTACTGGTGCATTACGTACGGTGTTCTCTTTTTAGATATCAGTTAATTATTTCTTATTCCGATTATGAATAGAACCAACTCCGAATCAATCTTTACCAAAATCACATTATTACTGGTTAGCACTTTAACTGTAATGTCGGGGGCGACGATCGCGCCTTCTCTACCTGCAATGGGAGAATATTTTGCCGATGTTCCCAATGCTGATTATCTGGTGCGTTTGGCGTTAACTTTACCTGCGTTATTAATTGCCCTGGGTGCGCCTGTGGTGGGAGTAATGATCGATCGCTTGGGTAGAAAGCCTATATTACTTGTGGCTTTAGTTCTCTATGGTTTGGCAGGTAGTTCTGGCTTAGTTCTCAATAGTTTAAATTTAATTTTAGTTGGTCGAGTCTTATTAGGTATCAGTGTAGCAGGAATTATGACTACTGCCACCACTTTGATTGCTGATTATTATATCGGTAATGCTAGGGCGCAGTTTTTGGGTTTACAAGCAGGTTTTATGGGTTTGGGAGGGGTGATTTTTCTTTCCGTTGGCGGTTTTTTAGCGGATCTCAACTGGCGTTTTCCCTTTGCTATTTATTTATTTTCTTTAATTTTATTTGGTTTGGCTATTATCTTTTTGAGTGAACCTAATCGTAATATAACTATTAATAATACTGGTAATGTTAATTTAGAAACTCCGCAAAAATTACCAGTGAAGTTAGTTTTTCTAACTTATGGTTTAGGAATAATTTCCCAAATTATCTTTTACTTAATTCCTGTTCAATTACCTTTTTATCTCAAAGAATTATTTGCTGCCAATGCTGCTCAAAGTGGACTAGCGATCGCTCTTGCCACCCTAACATCTGCCATTGTTTCCCTTTCCTATCGGCAAATTAAAGCTAAATTATCTTTTGTTGCTATTTATGGTGTTGCCTTTCTCAATCTGGGTATTGGTTATCTTTTGATTAGTTTAGGGGGTATCTATGCAATTGTTTTATTAGGACTAGCGATCGCTGGTACAGGGCTGGGTTTAATTATTCCCAATATGAATTTATGTCTAATATCCGTTACTCCCGATACCATGCGGGGCAAAGTTTTAGGCGGAGTAACTACCTCAATCTTTTTGGGACAATTTCTTTCCCCTATAGTCAGTCAACCCCTGAGCAAGGCTGTGGGATTAGGAACTACTTATGGTTTAGCTGGAGGATTAATGTTAATTCTGATGGCAATTACTTTTATCAGTTTAAAAGTTTGGCTATAGATATCTCTCTCTTGTTAGAGTGGGTCAGATCCTTAATTTCTCGTCGGCTGAAACGGCGCTAAAATGAAATCACTTTATCAAATATAAGTAGCGAGTTTCAGGGATTGCCTACTTGAGACATTTATTTTAGGCATTAGATGGCTAATCTTAAAAGACGATGCAGAGGACGCGACCCTAAAGGGTATATGCCCTAAAGGATTCCCTTCGGTCTCGAAGCGGTATCCGTGATAGACACCTTCGGATAAGCTAGCGCGTCAGCGAGTGCTTTAGTATAAGCTAATCCTTTAGAGCTAGTCCTTTAAAGCAAATGCTAACATGACTAAGCAAAGCTTATTGTCTACTTTATTTAGGGTTAATAGTGGCACAGGTCGTAGTTGAAAATGTCTACAAAAGCTATCGCGCTAAGGCAGATCGGACAGAACGGGTTGATGAGTTGAAAAAATCAGACGTTGCTCTGAGCAAAAATCTAAATAAAGATAAATCTCAGGCGGTCAGTGTGCTGCGGGATATTAACTTTACTGTTGAAGATGGAGAGTTCTTAGTCTTGGTAGGGCCATCAGGCTGCGGTAAAAGCACCTTATTACGTCTGTTGGCGGGTTTAGAGGAATTGACAGGAGGCAATATTAAAATTGGCGATCGCACGATTAACAATTTGCCCCCCAAAGCTAGGGATATTGCCATGGTGTTTCAAAATTATGCTCTCTATCCTCACTTAAATATTTACGATAATCTTGCCTTTGGGTTACGACGCAATTCGGGAACAGATAGTAAAGAAAAAGTTAGTTCTAATTTTTGGGAAGATACCTTAACAGGAACAACTCGTTATTTGCCCCGCAGTATGAAGTATATGTCAGCCAAAGAAAAGCAAGTGCGCGATCGGGTGCGCTATGTGGCAAGTTTATTGCAGATTGAGCCGTTATTAAATCGCTTACCAAAAGAATTATCAGGGGGACAAAAGCAACGGGTAGCTTTAGGTAGGGCGATCGCTCGTAACCCCCAGGTCTTTTTGATGGATGAACCGCTATCTAACCTCGATGCCAAGCTGAGAACCCAAACTCGCGCCCAAATTGTTCAGCTACAGCGACAGTTAAAAACAACGACAGTTTATGTAACCCATGACCAGACAGAAGCAATGACCATGGGCGATCGCATTGCGGTGATGAACAATGGTCAAATTCAGCAAATTGCTCCCCCATTAGAAATTTATCAACGACCTGCTAATCGTTTTGTGGCGGAGTTTATTGGTTCGCCACCCATGAATTTT
>JBDKJC010000006.1:0-18725 GCA_039796815.1 Cyanobacteriota bacterium
TTACCTCTTATCTTAATTATTCAGAGATTCCTTTTCAACTTATTCGCAAATAATTTTCAATTTATGCGCGAAGGTTTTCAACTTATGCGCGAACCGACAATAATAATCATTATAATAGCATAGCCTAAGCTCATTTGATAATAATTTCAATAATAGCGTATCATTTGCATATCAAATAAGTATTGTGTAGACAATAAATGCTGTAAAGTCTTATTTAACTAGCATACAAGATATTTTGTCTCATTTTTACTTCTTGTTAGAGAAATAATCGGAGATAAAACTATATATCTTTGTTATTTCAATTTTTGCAAATATATCTCTTACTTAGAGTATAATTTAAAAGAGAAATTTGGTAATAAGCCATGAAAAACACAGTTGTTCAGCAAATTGAAGTTCCCAAATCAAAAGAAGATGTAGCGAAAATCATTTTAAGCTCCGTAGAAGCGTGTATTGCTCAATCTAGTTCAGAAGATTTACAAAGAATAGTGCGTGCCATAGAACCCAAGGTGATTAGTGAAGAAAGTCGGGCATTAGCCAAAAAAATTGCTGGTGACGATTATGCTGAAGGGAATTTGGTCTTGCTAGAATTAGCCAATCTAGAAAGATACTACGAACGCCGTCGTCAATTACTGGAAAACAGTATTACTACTTCACAGGTAGCCAAAATAATTGGCTGTCAGGCAATTACCACGGTACACGATCGCCGTAAAGCCAAAACTCTCCTGGGGCTAAAAGATAATGGGGTGTATAAATTTCCTCTGTGGCAGTTCGATCCTGAAGGGGATGATGGCGTAATTAACGGTTTCCCAGAAGTACTTTCAGTCTTAAATGTATCTGACTTTGCCAAGCTTAATTGGTTCAATAAACCCCATCGAGCTTTTGACGGTTTAACACCAATAGAGATTCTCAAAAAAGGTGAGCTTGAAGATGTAGAGGATTTGGTAATTGAAGCCAGAGCAGTAGGTGTGGCTCAATAATGGTTTTAATTTATCCACCGCCGCCGACCAGAAACATTACTCCTAAATTTGAAGTATTAGAGCCAGGCATAGCGATTGAGAGAATATTCGCGCCTACGAGTCATGGCAGTACGGCAATAGGGTTCAGATATTATGGGCCACTACATAGATTCGATCATCAGCCTAGTGGCAAACCGACTGTAGATCCAGATAGAGGAATTATGTATGCAGGATTTAGTCTTTCATGCTGTTTAGTAGAAGTATTTGGTGATCGAGGATCGATCGACATAAAACAGCAGAAAATAGCCCATATAACCTTGACTCAAAGTTTAAAACTATTGGATCTAAGAGGATCTGGGGCATGGGATGCGGGGTCGGTTGTAGCAATGGCAACGGATGGCAAAAGAAGACTGACTCAAGGGTGGGGTCGCTATTTCTACGAACATCCCGAACTGTACGGTCAGATAGATGGATTAATGTTTAATAATGCCCACAACGGCGAGTCAGCGATTTCACTATACGAACGAGCAGAGCCACAAATAGTATCTGCTAAAACTGTTGTTCAAGATCTTAACGATCCTGCCTTGAGGAATAAATTATTGATGATTGCCAATCGTCTTAATTTGCTAGTTGAAATTAATTAAGCATCTCTAAATGGAAATAAATATTGTCCCCGTTGAGGGGGAAGCATTGCCCAGGAAAACAAAGGCAATTCAGGTAGAAGTTCAAACTGCACCTGCCACTAACGTATCTATCGAACAAGTTTTTGTCGAATTTTTGGAGATGGAAGTTGGAGATGGTGCAGCTTCAGCCGACACTATCAAGTCTTACTTATCCCAAAGTAAGATGTACTTTGCTTGGTGTAAGGATAATATGGTTTCGCTGCTGAAGGCTGACAAGCACGACATTAAGCTTTACCGTCAATATTTGCTCGACGAAAACTATAAAGTTGGTACAATTGCCAACAAGCTAAGTATCGTCTACAGTTTCTATAAAGCAGCGATCGCCAAGGGATTAATCGCGACAAATCCTGCTGCTGGTTTTAAAGCCCCTTCAGAAAGGGTCGATCCCGCTAGTAATATTTCCTACTTAGAGCTAGATGAGTTGGAACTGCTGTTAGGTAAGATTGAATCTCAACTGAACCAGGCAAAAACCAACAAAAAACGTCTGCCTCTGCTGCGCGATCGCGCCCTTGTTGGCATCATGAGCTTGGAAGGATGTCGAACTGTTGAGCTACACAATCTTAAGCTAGAGCAAATATTACATCAAGGTCAGCGAACTGGACTAAAAGTATTTGCCAAACGTGCCAGTCGGATTGTGCCTCTTACCGATACTCTTACCGAGCAGCTAGAAGAATATTTAGTAATGAGACGAACAGTGTTGAGACGTAAGGTTAAGCCAGAAGATTATGTTTTTGTCTCCGTGAGTAATAATAGCAAGGGAAGACAGCTATCTAGAAGAAGTATACGAGCCATAGTCGATCGCTACTTGGTAGCTACTGGATTAAAGTACAAAGAAGGAAGAACCCTCTCTGCTCATAGTTTACGTCACACCGCTGGAACCCAAGCATTAAGAGCGGGTGCGGATTTACGTCAGGTGCAGGATTTACTCGGTCATGCCGATCCCAGAACTACTTCTATTTATGCTCATGTAGGCGATCGCTGGGATAATAATCCAGCAGCAGCAGTTGAACAAAAGATGGATTCTTAAAAGGATTGGAATATTTTGACAAACGATCTTAATATTTAATTTGATACCAGTGTCAAATAATCATCTCGAAAATACCGCAGAGTACTAAAAACTGGATTTGGTGCTGATTGACCCAAACCACACAGGCTAGTTTGTTTGACCAGATCGCCAAGTTCTTCGAGCTTGGTTAGATCCTTAATTGAGGCTTGACCTTCATAAATTTTAGTTAATAACTGATAAAGCTGAACCGTTCCCGCACGACAAGGAATACATTTACCGCAAGATTCATCCATACAAAATTCCATAAAGAAACGTGCTACTTCAACCATATTAGTGGACTCGTCCATAACAATTGCCCCGCCAGAACCCATAATCGAACCTAATTCTGTCAAAGACTCGTAATCTACGGAAGTATCAAAAGCATTAGCAGGAATACACCCACCTGATGGACCTCCTGTCTGTACTGCTTTGACCTTAACTCCATCGGGAACACTACCACCCATCTCTTCAACTATTTGCCGTAAAGTTATGCCCATCGGTACTTCAATCAGACCCGTATTACAGACTTTCCCTGCTAGAGAAAAAACTTTTGTTCCCTTGCTTTTTTCAGTGCCGATGGCAGAAAACCATTCTGCACCTCGACGAATAATTGTCGGGACATTGGCAAAAGTTTCCACATTGTTAATTAGGGTAGGACAGCCCCACAAGCCCGACTCGGCAGGATAGGGAGGACGAGGACGAGGAATCCCTCTTTTACCTTCAATTGATGCCATCAGTGCCGTTTCTTCTCCACAGACAAATGCTCCTGCACCAATACGAATCTCGATTTTAAAATCAAAGGTGGCATCAAAGATTTGACTTCCTAATAAACCCAAACGTTTTGCTTGGCGTATAGCTGTTTGTAGATGACTAATTGCTAAAGGATATTCGCCTCTGACATAGATATAACCTTGACTAGCTCCTACTGCATAAGCGGCGATCGCCATGCCTTCAATTACTCGATGAGGATCGCTTTCGAGGACACTGCGATCCATAAATGCTCCAGGATCGCCTTCGTCGGCATTACAGATGATAAACTTGCGATCCAGTCCGTTAAGGGGAGGATCGCTTTTTGCCTTAGCTACCGTTGCCCATTTAAGTCCTGTGGGATATCCTGCCCCACCGCGACCTCTTAAACCACTACGAGAAATAGTATCTACTACAGATTCAGGAGTCATTTCGCTCAAAACTTGATGTAGTGCCAAATAACCATCGGCAGCAATATATTCTTCTATTTTTTCAGGGTCGATTTTACCACTATTTTCTAAGACAATTTTGAGCTGTTGGGTAAAGAAGGGATGGCTGTCTGGTTGATCTTGAGAGGGCTTTAGAGAAGGATCTGAACTTTCTCTGCCAGCAAGAGACGAGACAATATCTTTAGCATTATCCGTTGTGACGCGATCGTATAAAATGCCAGTGGGATCTATCCTAACTAGAGTTCCTTTGCTACATAAACCCATACACCCAACTCCAGAAACGCCTACTTTTCCTGTCAGACCTGCTTGATTGACGGCTTCTGCCAACTGTTCTTTTACTGCTAGTCCATTGGTAGAAAGACAACTACCTACAGTACAGCAACGAATATAGGGTTTAGCTTGTTTTTGATGTTCCTTAGTGGCGATCGCTTTTAATTCTTTAAGATCCATGATGCAAACACTCTTCAACGCGATCAATAACTAAATCAGGAGTTTGATAACCTGCAACTTTGCCATCAACCACCACCGTAGGGGCAATACCACAAGCACCCAAACAACGGGCTGTTATCAGTGACAATTGCTTATCAGCGGTAGTTTCTCCTATTTTGACCTGATATTGTTGCTCAAGAGTTGCTAATAAATTAGCTGCACCCTTAACATAGCAAGCCGTCCCCATACAGACAACGCAAGTATGCGCTCCTTTTTGCTTGAGAGAGAAAAAATGATAAAAAGTAGCCACTCCATAAACTCTGCTGGGGGGAAGCTTGAGGCTATGAGCAATATAAAGTAACAGATCTTCTTCTAAATAGCCAAACAGTTCTTGTGCTTGGTGAAGTACTTCAATCAAGGCATCGGCAGAATATTGATAGCGTTTCATGGTCGCCGTCAACATTTTAAAGCGTTTGTCACTACTGGGATGGGTTTGAGGATTTTCTTGAATGATAGGCATATTAGAGAGTTCGGAGTTCGGAGTTCGGAATTAGTAGTTGCCAATCTCTTTATTGCTGCTGTTAATTTCGATCCTTCTACAAAGGAATACCGTTCTTATCATTTCGCTTCCATAGGTTGATAGTTGTCTGAGCTATTTGTTCAAGCTCAAGTTAGATAATTAATTTGAAGATGTTGTGAGGAAATTGATTTATAATTTTACTGTACACAGTACGTATCACATAAAGCAAAAATGTAATTTTGATTAAAACCTTTGTCTGTAAAGAAACTAGAAAGGTTTGGAGAGGTCAACGCTCATCCAAACTACCAGGAGATATTCAGAACAGAGCATTAAGAAAATTACGTCAGTTAGACGCAGCACAGACCCTAGAAGATTTACGTAATCCACCAGGGAACAGATTAGAGATTTTAAAAGGCGACCGCAAAGGAAAGTACAGCATCAGAATTCAGTCGCAGTGGAGAATTTGCTTTGCTTGGGACAAAGACAGTGCCACCGATATAGAGATTGTCGATTATCATTCTTAAACTTGTTGAGGAATTTTTATGAACGAGCAGTTACTAGATAACCCCAAAGTGGGAGAGATCTTGAAAGAGGAATTCCTAGAAGAAATTGGGATGAGTCAAAATGCCTTGGCTAAAGCGATCGCCGTACCTGCCAACAGAATCCACGCCATAGTTAATGGCACACGAAGAGTTACCGCCGATACAGACTTAAGATTATGCCGTTATTTCAACTTATCTGAAGGATATTTTTTAAGGTTACAGAATACTTATGAATTGATGGAAGCGAAGCGAAAGCTAGGACAAGTTTTGAGCGAGATTCAGCCTTATGTTTCCTGATGGGTAAAGCTTGAAGTCAGTAAGAAGTAGTGTTGCGAAAATAGAACTAGCTTTGTGCCGTCCTTTAGGACTGACGAGGGTGCGATAGCTAAATGAATAGCGAAGATATCTACTCAACCATCTTCACAAGATTCTCAAAGTATTAGCTTACAAAAGAATTATCAACTTCAAAGCATGACTAGATATAGGCAATGAAGTAATAAAAATAAATAGGAGGAACTAGAACTAATGGTCGTAACCGCAAATCGTCACAGCCAAACTCAACAAGACAAAGAACAAGCTCTGGTTCTCTGGTTTGAAGATGTCGGGATGAGTGATGTTGCTCTTGTCGGGGGCAAAAATGCCTCCTTAGGAGAAATGATCCAGCAATTAACCCCTAAAGGTATTAACGTCCCAGGCGGGTTTGCCACTACAGCCTATGCCTATCGCTATTTTATTAAACAGGCAGGACTAGAAAGCAAGCTGCGTCAACTATTTGCTGATTTGGATGTGGAAAGCTTGAGTAATTTGCGATCGCGTGGCAAACAAGCAAGAGCCTTGATTCTCAATACTCCTTTTCCCACGGAGTTAAATACGGCGATTAGCAACGCTTATACTCAGCTATGTGAACGATATAGTATTGACTTTTCCTACTGCGAACAGTTTGAAGGGTCAGAAAAAGAAATTTGTAAAAAATATACCTATGATGTCGATGTAGCGGTGCGTTCTTCAGCCACCGCCGAAGATTTACCCGATGCTAGTTTTGCAGGACAACAAGAAACCTATCTCAACGTTCACGATCTTCAGTGTGTCTTGGAAGCTTGCCATAAATGCTTTGCGTCTTTATTTACAGATCGGGCGATTTCCTACCGCACACTTAAAGGCTTTGACCACTTTGACGTAGCTCTTTCCGTGGGGGTACAAAAGATGGTGCGCTCGGATTTGGCAACTTCTGGAGTGATGTTTTCCATCGATACGGAAACAGGCTTTAAAGATGCAGCTTTGATTACCGCAGCCTACGGCTTGGGGGAAAATGTAGTTCAGGGTGCAGTAAATCCCGATGAATATATTGTTTTTAAACCGACATTGAAGGAAGGCTATCGTCCTATTCTCGATAAACGTCTGGGTAGTAAAGAAATCAAGATGGTCTATGACGTTGGGGGCAGTAAACTAACTAAAAATATACCCACCTCCCACTTAGAAAGAGTGCAATATGCCATTGAAGATGCAGAAATTTTAAAGCTAGCAACCTGGGCTTGTCAGATTGAAGATCATTACTCCCAAGTACGGGGTACATATACTCCCATGGATATTGAATGGGCAAAAGATGGCTTGAATCAAGAATTGTATATCGTTCAAGCCCGTCCCGAAACCGTTCAATCGCAGAAAACTGCCAATGTATTGCAGACATACAAATTAGATGCGGATGAAGTAAGGGCGAACGGCGACGCGCTAGCTAATCATTTAGGGCGTTCGCCCCTAGCCACGGGTAGATCGGTAGGGGAAAAGATTGGTGCAGGAAAAGCTAGAGTCATTCTCGAAGTAACTGAGATCGATAAATTTCAACCAGGAGAAGTCTTAGTAACGAATAAAACCGATCCCGATTGGGAACCGATTATGAAACAAGCCAGGGCGATTGTTACTAACCAAGGTGGTAGAACTTGTCATGCAGCTATTATTGCTCGTGAAATGGGTATTCCCGCGATCGTCGGCTGCGGTAATGCAACCCAAAATGTGCAAACAGGACAGGATGTTACCGTCTCCTGTGCCGAAGGGGAACAGGGAAAAGTCTATGGAGGTTTAATTCCTTTTACTGTCGAATCAATTCAGCTAGATAACTTACCTCAGACCAAAACTCAAATTCTGATGAATGTAGGTAATCCTGAGTCTGCTTTTGGCTTATCTGCCTTACCTTGTGACGGTGTAGGTTTAGCAAGACTAGAGTTTATTATTGCCAATCAGATTAAAGTTCATCCTTTAGCTCTATTAAAATTTGACGAACTAAAAGATGGTGCCGATAAAATCGCAATTGCTCGTCAAACTATTCACTATTCCCATAAACCCGATTTCTTTGTCGATAAGCTAGCGCGGGGGATTGCTACTATTGCCGCCGCCTTCTATCCCAAGCCTGTAATTGTGCGGATGTCGGACTTCAAAAGTAACGAATACGCCAACCTGTTGGGAGGCAAGCAGTTTGAACCGCAAGAAGAAAATCCCATGCTGGGCTGGCGGGGTGCTAGTCGTTATTACGATCCTCAATATTGTGCAGCCTTTGCCCTAGAATGCCAAGCATTTAAACGAGTCCGCGATGATATGGGTTTAACTAATGTCGTTCCCATGATTCCCTTCTGTCGTACTCCCGATGAAGGACGCAAAGTACTGGCAGAAATGGCAAAACACGGACTGGTCAAAGGCGAAAATGGTTTGCAAATCTATGTTATGTGCGAACTGCCAAGTAATGTGATGCTGTTAGCCGAATTTAGCGAAGTATTTGATGGGTTCTCCATTGGTTCTAATGACCTGACTCAACTAACTTTGGGGCTTGATCGCGATTCAGCGTTAGTGGCACATCTATTTGACGAACGCAACCCAGCAGTAGAAGCCATGCTAACTATGGCAATTTCCAATGCCAAACTCAAAGAGCGCAAAATTGGTATCTGCGGTCAAGCACCAAGCGACTATCCAGAATTTGCCGAATTTCTGGTCAAACAGGGAATTAATTCTATTAGTCTCAATCCCGATTCCGTACTGAAAACCAGACTAAAAATAGCTGAAGTAGAAGCTCAATTATCCATTGTCTAATTGACAAATTTTATGCGGGCGAAGAGCAGTTCGCCCGTGTCCGACTCCACAAATAGGTATTCATTATGATTAGCAAAATCCTCATAGCAGTAGACCGTTCTCCAAACAACAAATGTGTCTTTGATACAGCAGTATCTCTAGCTCAAACTACAGGTGCCGACTTAATGTTGCTGCATATCTTGTCGAAAAAAGAGTCAGAACACCCTATTACACCTACCTATACTTATTATTACCCAGTCGTCGAAGAAATAGATTATGAAACTTATCAAAAAGAATATGCCAAGTATGAACAGCATGGCATTGAATTCTTGAAAAATCTGACTAAAAAAGCAACTACAGCAGGTGTGAAAACTGAATTTACCCAGTTGGCGGGAAATCCTGGTCGGCTGATTTGCGAACTGGCTAACAATTGGTCAGCAGATTTAGTCTTGGTCGGCAGTCGCGGACTCAAAGGTTTGAAGGAAATGTTGGTTGGTAGCGTTAGTAATTATGTCACCCACCATGCACCTTGTTCAGTTTTAATCGTCCGTACTGAGACCGATTCAGTTTTCTCTTCAATTAACCGATCTCATGAAAAGCAAGAAGAAGGATTCAGTGAACAAAAATATTCAATAATAACTGATTGATAAATCATGTTTGCTGATATTTAGTTTGCTTCTTTATTAGCATTTAGCATTAGTTAAGTAAGATGTTTAGCAAAATTTTAGTAGCAATTGACCACTCAGCATCCAGCAAACAGGTATTTGACGAAGCTTTAGCTTTGGCAAGAATTAACCAGGCGAAATTGATCTTACTACACGTTTTATCTGTTGAAGAATCAACCAGTCCATTTTTGTCATCCTATTTGGTTCAACATAAAGATCGCTGTATCCATGTTGATCCCCGCATAATCCATCGGGCAAACGAAGTATTTGATCGAGAATGGTCAGATTTTAAACAACAAGGCATTAGACTATTACGTTCCCATGCCACGAAAGCGATCGCTGCTGGAGTAAATACAGAATTTACTCAGATTACGGGTAGTCCCAGTTCCACTATCTGCGAATTTGCTCAATCTTGTCATGCTGATGTAATTGTCATTGGTAGACGAGGACACTCAGGTTTGCAAGAGATGTTTTTGGGTAGCGTCAGCAATTATGTGGTTCACCATGCTCCTTGCTCGATACTACTGGTTCAGACTCCTATTTTAGCAGAGTCCACCTCACCAACAAGTACTGAAACTACAGTTTATGCCTGAGCTTAATTTAGGAAAGAGTTAAAAAAATGAGCTTAGTTAATAGTTTAGTTATTGGTTATGGTAATAGCCTGCGGGGTGACGATGGTATTGGGATCAAAGTTGCTCAAATTGTGGCGGATTGGCATTTACCAAAAGTGCGATCGCTATCTCAACATCAGCTAACTCCAGAACTCGCTGCGGAATTGGCTCAAGTAGATCTGGTGATCTTTGTTGACGCTTACCAAGGTACTGAGACTGACGTTGTAAGAATACATTCTCTCAAACCATCAAATTCGATTCAGTTTAAAAGTCATTTCAGCGATCCTGGAGCTTTGCTAGGTCTTACTCAAGCTCTGTTTGGTAAGTGTCCCCAAGCTTGGTGGGTTATCGTGCCAGGAATAAGTTTTGAATTGAGGGATTGTCTTTCTCCTCTAGCAAAGCAGGGCATAAAGCAAGCCAAGCAGCAGATTAGAAGCTTGGTAACAGATTCGGTAACAGAAAATATGGTGACACAACCAATATGCACGAAGTCAGTATGATGCAAAATACCTTAAATCTAGCGATCGCTCAAGCGAAACAAAACCGTGCCACAAAGGTTGAGCGTCTCACCATGAATATCGGCGAGTTGTCAGGAGTTATCCCTGAAGCCTTGGAGTTTGCCTTTGAAGTTTTGACCCCAGGCACGATTGCGGAAAATGCTCGCTTAGAAATCAACTCTATTCCTGTCGTTTGCTATTGCCACAAGTGCGATCGCGATTTTCAGCCTGAAGCAGATATTTTTACCTGCCCACAATGCCAGCAAATAAGTAGCAACGTCATATCTGGTAGGGAATTGGCATTGGCTTCAATAATGGTTAGTAGTTAATAATAAGAGGGGAAGCAAAAAGATGTGTCAAAACTGCGGGTGTGATGTTATCAATAATTTTGTCGATGTTAATTCCCTGACCCACAAAATTGAGATTAATCAGAAAATCTTAAGCAAAAACGATCGCTTGGCAGAACAAAATCGGCATTTGTTCAAGTCCCAAAAATTATTAGTTATCAATCTGCTTTCTTCTCCAGGTTCGGGTAAAACTGCTTTGATTGAGAGAATACAAATTGAGCAAGAGTCACCAGAATATCGCGATCGCTTTAAGATGGGAGTCATTGTGGGTGATTTAGCTACCGATCGTGATGCTCAACGACTTCAAAGTAGAAAAATACCAGCCGTTCAAATTACTACTGGCAATGCTTGCCATTTAGAAGCAAATATGGTGACGAAAGCTGCTCACAAGCTCGATTTAGATAGTCTCGATTTATTGATTATCGAAAATGTGGGCAATCTAGTTTGCCCTGCTGCTTACGATCTAGGGGAAAACTTGAGAATCGTACTGCTTTCAACAACAGAAGGCGAAGACAAACCATTAAAATACCCGACTATGTTCAAATCTGCTCAAATAGTCATGATTAACAAAATCGATCTAGCTGAAGCAGTGGACTTTGAGCGTGATAGAGCGATCGCCAATATCCAAAAAATTGCTCCTCAAGCCCAGATTTTTGAAGTTTCTGCCAAGACAGGACAGGGGATTGAGTCAATACTAAATTACTTAAACTGCTACAAGATTTCTCCCCTCTCCATCACAAGTTCTTCAAGTTCTTGGCTTAATCTAAGAATATAGTCGAGCATTGGAGTTATCTTATGGATGCCAAAGAAGCAAGACCAATAAAAGTCAAATTTCCCTTTAATCTGTATTTTAAGCAACTCTTTGCTCAAGATACTTACGTCAGATTTATCAATCCCTTTGGTTTTTGGCGTAGATACAGAATTAATCATTTGGAAACCTGCTGCGAACTAAATACAGTTCAATATTTAGAAAGTTGCTATAACCTAAAAAGGCGATCGTCAAAATCTATAGGTGACAGAAATAATCAAAGTCTTAAGGATATATCTCCCTGTGGTCAGGTTCCTGTTCAACAGATATCTGTGCATAAGATCATAGTTGTTATACCTAGCGTAGAGCTGAAGTATCACGGTGTTGCTGATTGTACGAAAGAAACCCCCAGCATAAATATAAATAATGCTGAGTTCGTTCCTGATATTTTTGAACAAAATATTAAAGCAGAACCAGAATCTATCTCAATTTCTGGAATTCGCGATCGCCATCAGTCATTAACTGAAACAGAATTAATTCCCTCTCAGCCTCATTGTGGACAGCTTGACTACAATATTCCATGCCCAGAACCCATTCAAGTAAGCAATGTTCGAGCCAAACTCGTAGATGGAGTATTAACTATAACCATGCCGCCAGTAAATATAGTAAGCAGCGTAAAAATCTAAAGAGTAAAGGCTAACAGAGTTTTAAAGTCGAGGTCAAAGCCATGAAATCACGAGGTAGATTGCCCAGCGTAATACCAATATTATTAATCGTATTTTCGCTCTTATTGATTGGAGTTGCTGAAATTACAGCTTTGTGGGCATTGACCAAAGTTATTCTGCCGACTTCAATCAGTTCTCCTAGCTTAGAAGAATTAAAGCCAGCTAAATTTAGTCCTCAGATCTATCAGTTAGAAATAGTTAATACTCGTATTCAATTAAAACCTAAGACTATTTATACCACTACGACTTCTTCTAAACTAGCTCTAACTCAAGCTCTAGAAAAATTACTGGCTCAACCGATTGATTTTAATCCTGTTAGTACTATTCCTCAGCAAACTCGTTTACTCCATTTGGATATCACCAAAGATGGTGTGTATGTAGATTTATCTCAAGAGTTTGCTCAAGGGGGCGGTAGCAGTTCGATGATTTATCGAGTGGCACAAGTTCTCTACACCGCTACCAGTATTGATTCCCAGTCACCAGTGTTCTTGTCTATTGAAGGTAAACCATTAAACGATAACTATCCCCTAGGAGGAGAGGGACTAACTTTGGAATACCCGATGACAAGACAACAATTCAATCGAGAATTTTTAGCAGAATATTAATTTGAGAGGTAAAAGATATGAAGATTATTACATGGATGCGAAATACAGTTCAATATCTTTGGGATGGAGTATCGAGACTGTTCAAACCTACAGATGACGACTATCCCAAAACTGGAGTGCAGCCTTTTACTGGCGATCCTAATGATGACTCAGAAAAATATTCTTAGGTTTGGTTAAGAGTTGGTAGTTTTAATTCAAGCATAATCTTGATGACTCCTTTGTCTTCCGCCTTCGGAAGACGAGGAACTTCCCGCTCATTTTCTCTTTTCTTAATCTAAATTAGGAAATTGATTTTACGCGACTACTCATAAATAAATTTAGATGACCCAAAAAGTACTATTAATTATGGATTATCCTCAGCTTGGTTTATCAGCACAATCACCCTTGAAGCCAAAAAATCAATTTAAATCAGAAAATCCTTGGTGGGTGAAAATTACAACTTCCAAGCCAAAATGTGTATATTATTTTGGATCATTCAATAGCAAAACGGAAGCGAACAAAGCTTTGCCTGGATATGTAGAAGATTTGGAAAATGAACAGGCGAAAGGAATTTTTATTGAGATAAAGCAGGATAATCCCCAACAATTAACTATTGCCGAAGCTTGATTTCAATTTCTTACTGGAATGTTAGCAATCGGCAATTTCCAGAAGACATAATTTTGTATTATGAATCAGCAAAGTATTCTTCTTATTGAAGACAGTAAGGGAATTCAGGCAGTTACCAAATTCAGTTTGGAAATGGATGATGTTTGGCAAGTAAAAGTTGCTAATTGCGGAACGGAAGGATTATTGAAGGCTAAAACTATTAATCCAGATGTAATTCTTTTGGACTTGATTCTGCCAGATATGAGTGGAGTTGAAATTCTCGAACAATTACAGCTAGATGATATAACTAAGAGTATTCCTGTGATTATATTTACAACTGAATTAATAGAGGCAGAAAAATTAGAATTGAATCACAGTAATGTTATTGGATTAATAATTAAACCATTTGATTGCCTTACTCTATCAACAAGAATTGCCGATATTTTGGAGCAGTAAAAATTAGCAGTGGATACTTTATCTTCAACCGTTAACAACTAATACTAAATCCGATTTACAAAGTATGTAAACAATAAGTGTTTTTTAGCCAATGATAGTTAGTCAATTTACGAACTTCATCTTTCATTTCACTGACTACACAACAACGCTCAACTAAAATGTCCTCTATCTCATTAATAGTTTCAAAATATTGATTTACTAGAGGTTCATCTACTAACTGCCACAACCTTTCGGCTGGCTGCAACTCTGGAGAATAAGCTGGTAAAAATTCAATCTCTATTCCAGAGGGAATAATTGCCTTTTTACTACGATGCCATCCTGCATTATCTTCTACCAAGAGAATTTTTTTTGACTATTGATTCCAGCATCAATAGCAAACTGTTGATAAACCAGATTAAGCCAATTGGTATTAACTCTGGGAATTAAGTACCATAAAGTTTCCCCAGTTTTCGGTTTCACAAATCCATAAACATACAACCATTCATAGCGATGTT
The DNA here is from genome assembly GCA_039796815.1 of Cyanobacteriota bacterium. Lineage (GTDB taxonomy): Bacteria > Cyanobacteriota > Cyanobacteriia > Cyanobacteriales > Xenococcaceae > Waterburya. Next base: position 14,162 of record JBDKJC010000006.1, read on the forward strand.
GTACGATCGCTTCTGGTCGATTACCAATTTTTGACCAAACCTTTCTAAGTATTGGTTTTAATCCTACCCTATGTTCATCAAAAAACCATAGATCTATTTTCACACCTGGGTTTTCTTGTTCTAGTTGTTTAACTTTTAATGGTAGGTTAGCTTTAAATATTTCTTGCTCTAATTTATCAGCTTTTTGATGTGCTGGTCTTGGACTCTGCCAAGAGTAAGCGCACTTTTTTAAGTAGTCCCATCCTCTCTGATTCCAGACTTTTTCTCTGCCCGTTTCTTTTTCAATCCAGCGAGCTACCTTCGTTCCCGTCCAGATTCCTCCGTCTGCTGGCTTTTTCTTGATCGCTTTTGTTAGTTTTTCTAACTGTGGTTGCGATAGTAACCTTTTTTTACCTCGAACGTGATTGCTGGTTTGATTTTTGCGATTTGTGACCCCTTCTTCTCCATGGAGATTGTACTGACTGATAATCTTTTGAGCATAAGGATAAGAACACCCCACAGCGATGGCACTATTTTTAATCGTCCAGCCCTGAGATACTTTCCACAGTAGATGCCATCTTCTAGTTTCTACAGAGTCTTTACTGGTTCGATATTTTTCTTTAAGTTCACCCGAACTTAAATGACTGGCTAAATAAGCTGTTTTTGGCATTCAATTTTTTCTCCTCTCCAGCTTTATTTTATACATATTTTGGTAATCGGATTTAGTATAATCCCAATTTTCTCTAACAATGCACTAAATTAAATTCAACACCTCTGCGTCTTTGCGCCTCTGCGCGAGATTTAAACGGAGAATATTAAGTGCAACCTCAAAGAGAAATAGTATAACCAAGTCAACAAATCCTCGGTAGCTGTTCCCCACTCAGCAGATCGACAATTCGTCTCGAACCAATTACACTTTGGAGCGTTACCAAGCAGTTTTTGTCTGCAACAACCTTACCAATAATTGCTGCCTGGGATGAAGGACGAGATCTCATGATTTCCAGAGCGCGATCGCCATATTTTTGCGGAATAAATGCCACAAATCTTCCTTCATTCGCTACGTACAAAGGGTCGAAGCCTAATATTTCACAAGCTCCCTGTACGTCTTCTCTCACAGGAATTAAGCTCTCATCAATTTCTATGCCAACTTGGGCAGCAACCGCAATTTCGTTTAAGACACTTGCCAAACCACCACGGGTCAAATCCCGCAGACAATGAATTTCAATACCCTCTGCTATTAACTCCAGAACCTCTTCTGCTAAAGGCGCGGAGTCACTTTCAATAGTAGTCTCAAACTCTAGCTCCTCCCGCACAGCCATAATCGCAATTCCGTGTCGAGCCAAATCTCCGTTGAGCAAGATTAGATCTCCTGGCTGAACCGACTGAGGTGCAATAATTTGACTATGTTCGATGACTCCAATCCCAGTCGTATTAATAAAAATACCGTCCCCCTTGCCCCGATCTACTACCTTAGTATCTCCCGTAACTATTTTTACCTGCGCTGTCTCTGCTGCCTGTTGCATTGATAATGCTACCTGCCACAGAGTTTCGATGGACAATCCTTCTTCAAGGATAAAGCTAACACTAAGGTAAAGAGGACGCGCCCCTGCCATAGCTAAATCGTTAACCGTCCCATTAACTGCTAATGAGCCAATATCTCCCCCTGGAAAGAACAAGGGTTTAACTACATATGAATCCGTCGTAAAAGCTATTTTGTTGCCCTTTAACACCAGGGTAGCTGCGTCATGCCCAATAGCATCTGCCGTACCAAAAGCAGTCAAGAACATTTGAATTAACTGCTGCATCAATCTTCCTCCGCCACCATGAGCCATTAAGATGTGGGGATACTGCTGTAGTGGAATGGGACAGGAGAGATTGATCATGGTTGGTTGTTAATTGTTCATCTTTGGCAACAAGTCTAATATGATTGAAAACTGCTTATGCTGAGAGTTCATCCTTGCCTCCCTCCCATAAAAAATCATGTTTTAAGTGTTCTTCTATTTGAGTCTCGGTTTTTGACACTAGAGATTCAGCTAAAGCGATCGCCGATTCAATCAATTCAGTCTGTTGCTCTTTGCTTAATTTTCCGCTTTCTGTAGGATAAACTTTATAGATATGAGGATTAGCTAGCATTCCTGCTAGTAACTGGGCAGCAATTTGTTTAATTTCATTTGCTTGTGATTTCATGATTTTACTCCGATTAAAGTTTTCGACCTACTCTAGAAATCGAACTTTAGATTAGAACAACTTGACCATTTCTTTGCGCCTTATGCGAAGCGGTATCCTTTAGGATTGCGACTTTGCGCGAGACATTTTTTGAACGTCTTAACCTTTACTTCGACCTACTTAACTAACAACTAACTGCCGATAACGATAATAAGCAGCACAAGCACCCTCCGATGAAACCATCGGCGCACCTAATGGATTTTCGGGAGTACATTTCTTGCCAAAAGCCTCGCATTGGGTAGGTTTTTTAATTCCCTGGAGAATCTGCCCACTAATACAATCAGATGATTCTTGAGTTGGATGATCTCTTAAATCAAAGCGTCTTTCAGCATCGAATTTACGATAGCGATCGCGTAATTTTAAGCCACTTTCCTCAATCAGACCGATCCCCCGCCATTGACAAGAGGTAGTTTCAAACACTTCTGCCATCAGTTGTTGCGCCGTTTGGTTTCCTGCGTAACTTACAGAACGAGAGTACTGGTTTTCCACTTCGACTATTCCTGCTTCTAGCTGCTTAATGCACATACAGATTCCCTGAAGAATATCTACAGGTTCAAATCCAGTAATCACAATGGGAATGCCATACTGTAGAGCGATCTCCAGATAATCTTGGTATCCTGTTACGGTGCAAACATGACCAGCAGCCAAAAAACCCTGCACGCAATTTTCGGTGGAAGCTAAAATGGTTTCCATTGCTGGGGGAACGAGTACATGAGCTACTAAAACAGAGAAATTCTCGATTCCTAACTGACTAGCCTGATAAACTGCCATTGCCGTAGTCGGCACAGTGGTTTCAAAGCCGACAGCCAAAAAAACAACCAGTCTATCTGGATTTTGCCGAGCAATTTTCACCGCGTCCAAGGGAGAATAGACTATCCTCACATCCCCACCTTGAGCTTTAAGCGATCGCAAATCTTGGCTTTCGCTACCTGGTACTCGCAGCATATCGCCAAAAGAGCAAAATATCACCTCTGGAAGAGCGGCTAAGGCGATCGCTTTATCGATTAAATCGACCGATGTAACGCACACAGGACAACCAGGACCATGAATTAAAGTTATTTGAGCAGGAAGCAGTCGATCAATGCCATATTTGACAATCGAATGAGTCTGTCCACCGCAAATTTCCATGATTTTCCAGGGGCGACTAGTTATGCGAGCAATCTCCGCTATATATTCCTGGGCTATTTTGAGACTACGATATTCATCAACAAATTTCATGAGATAAGTATGTGGGTCAAATTAATTAGAAGGTGATTTGGTAGGGAGTTTGGGAAGTTGGGAAGTTGGGAAGTAGGGAATAGCTAACAAATTACCCTCAAATCAAATCAGCAACGCCTCCCATTAGAAGCCAATAAATTATTGTGGCTGAGTTTTCCAATTTGCAACCATTGTTCGATGTCTGCGGTTTTATGGGCTAGACCAAGTTGCGATCGCAGTTGTTCTCCTTCTAAGATTTCTCGCTCTAATAAAGTTTGAGCTAATTTTTTTAGTAGCTCACGGTTGTGACTTAATACATCTAAAGCAATTTGATGGGCGTTATCAATCACTGCTTTAACCTCGCGATCTATTTCTTCGGCAATGGGGGGACTTACCTGACGACGAGGATTAGTCATGCCTTCTAAAAACTGCTGTTGAGCTTTTTCAAAGGCAATGGGGCCGAGGCGATCGCTCATGCCATAGAGGGTTACATAGCGTTCGGCTAAATCTGTCGCTTTTTGAATATCATCACTAGCACCAGTTGATACTTTGCCAAAAATTAATTCCTCGGCTGCCCGTCCTCCCAATAAGGTAGCTATGCGACCCCGAATTTCGTCCTCAATCATCAAAAAACGGTCTTCTTCTGGCAGTTGCAGCGTATAGCCCAATGCGCCGAACCCGCGAGGTACAATGGAAATCTTCTCAATCCGATCTGTACCAGGCATTAATGAGCCAACGATAGCATGTCCGACTTCGTGATGAGCGACGGTTTTTTTCTCAAGTTCATTGAGTACCCGCGATTTTTTTTCTAATCCAGTTAAGATTCTTTCAATGGCTTCATTAAAATCAGCCATGACCACGACAGTATGATTCTGACGGGCAGCCAACAGAGCCGCTTCATTGATTAAATTGGCGAGATCTGCCCCTGCAAAACCTGGAGTGCGAGCAGCTAATTTATCTAAATCCACATCCCTAGCTAAACTAACCTTTCTGCCATGAACCTGTAAAATTGCCAGTCTCCCTGACTTATCTGGACGATCCACCACAATCTGGCGATCAAAACGACCAGGGCGTAACAGAGCAGGATCGAGAACTTCGGGGCGATTGGTAGCAGCGAGTAAAATTACCCCAGTATTTGGTTCAAATCCGTCCATTTCGGCGA